>NZ_JADPKQ010000272.1:0-13992 GCF_023074015.1 Bradyrhizobium sp. 142 | reverse complement strand
CGAAGCCGACGTGACGGAGTCCACCATCTGAACCTCTGGCGCGGACGCAAAACAAGCCGTTCGCGCTCAATCCGGTGAACCGCCGTATACGGACCCGTATGTACGGTGGTGTGGGAGGGGAGAGTCGCGAGACTCCCCCTAATCCCGTTTGCAGCGTTGCTGCAGCGAAAGTGCAACATGACTGGCGGCTCAAGGGTTGGTTTCGAGGCCATTTAAGTCTTTGATATTATTTCGTAATTATTGTATTTGAGCTGAGGATCGGAGGCTGCGGCAGAGGTTTTTGCAGCAAATTTCTCAGCTATGTTGCAGTGCAATAAAGGCCGTTTGGCTGCAGGTCCCGGTGCAGCAATCGGGCTGCATAACGCTCAAAAACGGATATTTGCCTTTTCGCGGCCAGCCGGACAAATAGGCCATGCATCCGGGAGATCAGACCATCTTCGCGTTGTCGTCCGGTCGGCCGCCGAGCGCGATCGCCGTGGTGCGCGTCTCCGGATCGCAGGCCGGACAGGCGCTGGCAACGCTGGCGGGGACGCTGCCAGCGGCGAGGCGGGCGAGCCGGCGTCTGCTCCGTGACGCGTCCGGGCAACCGATCGACGATTCTGTCGTGCTCTGGTTTCCGGGCCCGGCGAGCGCGACGGGCGAGGACGTTGCCGAATTTCACGTCCATGGCGGCCGCGCGGTGCTCTCGGCGCTCCTCGCCGCCATTTCTGACATTCCGAATATGCGTGCGGCCGAGCCGGGCGAATTCACCCGGCGCGCCTTCGAGAATGGCAAGCTCGATCTCACTGAGGCCGAGGGCCTCGACGATCTTATCCATGCCGACACCGACCGCCAGCGCCGTCAGGCGCTGCGCCAGTTACAGGGCTTGCTCGGCAATCGTGCGCGGGACTGGCGTGAGCGGATCATCGAGGCGTCCGCGCTGATCGAGGCTGGCATCGATTTCTCGGACGAGGGTGATGTACCGGCCGAGCTGATGGCGCCGGCGATGCAGGCAATCAAGGCGTTGCAGGCCGAAATCGCAGAAGTCCTTGCGGCACAGGGCCAGGCTGAACGCCTGCGAGACGGCCTCGTCGTCGCGATTGCCGGTCCGCCGAATGTCGGAAAATCGACCCTGATCAACCAGCTCGCGCGCCGCGAGGTCGCGATCGTCTCTCCGCATGCCGGGACGACGCGCGACGTGATCGAGGTCCAGCTTGATCTCGACGGCTACCCGGTCACGGTGATCGACACCGCCGGCATTCGCGAAACGGATGATCCGGTGGAGCAGGAGGGTGTACGGCGAGCCGAAGCCCGCGCCGCGGACGCGGACCTCGTGCTTTGGCTGTTGGGTCCCGATTCGGGGGCGAATGAGCGGCTGCCGGCGTCCGTGCCGGTCTGGGCGATCCGCAACAAGATCGATCTGGAGGGCGGGGTCCCGACTGTCGCGGCTGCGGCGGACCGAACCTTCCCGATTTCGGCCCGGCGCGGCGACGGGTTGCCCGACCTGATCCAGGCGCTGGTCGGATTTGCCGCCGACTTCTTCGGGACCAGCGAGGGTGCATTGGTCACCCGCGTCCGTCAGCGGGATCTGTTGCGCCAGGCATTGGACAGCTTGCGCCGGAGTCTGGAGCTTGTAGAAGAGGGCGAGGAGCTGGCCGCCGAAGAGCTCCGCGCCGCCGCTTATGCTCTGGGCCGATTGTTGGGCCGGGTGGACGTCGAGGACGTCCTTGGCGCCATTTTTCAGAAGTTCTGCATCGGAAAGTAGCGCTAGTTCTTCATTGTAGGACTAGCGCTTGTTCCATTGCTTGGTTGTTTCACGTGAAACGGACTAAAGTGGTTCCAACTAGTTTCACGTGAAACATAATGATTTCAGGCGCTGGCTACGGCTACGGTGCAGGGTTGTTTTGCGAAAATTGCATCGGGCGTTTTTTTGAGCGTCCTGTTTCACGTGAAACATTCGACGACCGAGTTTCTACTTCCGGCTTTTTCCACTCTGAGCTAGAAGTCCGCCATGCGTACAGAGCGAGCGAACTTCGACGTCATCGTGATCGGCGGCGGCCACGCCGGCTGTGAGGCTGCGGCTGCCTCTGCCCGGATGGGCGCGACGACGGCTTTGGTGACGCATCGGTTCGCGACCGTCGGCGCCATGTCCTGCAATCCCGCCATTGGCGGTCTCGGCAAGGGCCATCTGGTTCGCGAGGTCGATGCGCTCGACGGTCTGATGGGCCGGGTTGCGGATGCCGGCGGCATCCAGTTCCGCGTTCTTAACCGCCGCAAGGGTCCTGCAGTTCGCGGACCGCGCGCCCAGGCCGATCGGAAGCTCTACGCCGCCGCGATGCAAGCTGCCATTCGCGAGACCGTAGGTCTCTCGGTCATCGAAGGCGAAGCCGACGAACTGATCGTGGTCGATGGCCGGGTGACCGGACTGCGCCTGGCCGACGGTCGGGAGCTCGGGGCAGGGGCGATTGTCGTCACCACCGGCACCTTTCTCCGCGGTCTGATCCATCTCGGCGAGAAGAATTGGCCGGCTGGCCGGGTCGACGAGGCGCCGGCGATGGGCCTATCGGCCTCCTTCGAGCGTGCCGGCTTTACCTTGGGCCGTCTGAAGACCGGGACGCCGCCGCGCCTGGACGGGACCACAATCGACTGGTCCGCCGTCGAAATGCAGCCGGGAGACAATCCTCCGGAGCCGTTCTCGGTCCTGACCGAGCGGATCACCACGCCGCAGATCGAGTGCGGGATCACGCGGACCACGTCGGCGACCCACGAGGTGATCCGGGCCAATGTCCATCGCTCACCGATGTATTCCGGCCAGATCAAGAGCTCCGGGCCGCGCTACTGCCCCTCGATCGAGGACAAGATCGTCCGCTTCGGCGATCGCGATGGCCATCAGATCTTCCTGGAGCCGGAGGGGCTCGACGATACGACGGTCTATCCCAACGGCATCTCGACCTCGCTGCCGGAGGAGGTCCAGCTGGCAATCCTCGCCAGCATTCCCGGCCTGGAGCGGGTCAGGATGGTCCGGCCGGGCTACGCCATCGAATACGACCACATCGACCCGCGCGAACTCGATCCGACCCTGCAGACCAAGCGTCTGCGGGGCCTGTTCCTGGCCGGACAGATCAATGGCACCACCGGATATGAGGAGGCCGCCGGCCAAGGCATCGTGGCCGGGCTGAACGCGGCACTGGCCGCCAGCGGGGCCGCGCTGACGGTGTTCGACCGGGCCGACGGCTATCTCGGCGTGATGATCGACGACCTCGTCACCCGCGGCATCAGCGAACCCTATCGGATGTTCACCTCGCGGGCCGAATACCGGCTGACTTTGCGTGCCGACAATGCCGACCAGCGCCTGACCGAGAAAGGCATTGCCTTGGGGTGCGTCAGGAGCGCCCGGACCCAGCGTCACCGCGCCAAGATGGATGCCCTGAATGCGGCGCGGGCGCTTTCGAAGTCGCTGACCATCACCCCGAACGAGGCGATCAAGCATGGGCTGTCGCTGAACAGGGATGGCCAGCGCCGGTCGGCCTTCGAATTGATGGCCTATCCCGACATCGGCTGGAGCCAGGTCCGTGCGATCTGGCCGGAGCTGGCGGCTACCGATGCCGTGATTGCCACCCATCTCGAGATCGACGCCAAATACGACGTCTATCTCGAGCGCCAAAGCGCCGATGTCGAATCCTTCAGACGCGACGAGGGGCTGGGGCTGTCCGATGTCGACTACCAGCTGGTGCCCGGCCTCTCCAATGAGGTTCGCGCCAAGCTGGAGAAGGCGCGGCCGTTCACCGTTGGCCAGGCCAGCCGGATCGATGGCATGACGCCGGCGGCGCTCGGCATCCTCGCGGCCTATCTCCGCCGCGAAGCACGGAAGACTTCCAAAGCAATCGCATAGGCGTTTCACGTGAAACAGCGCGGGCCGGCAGGCGGCAGACCTTCATCGCCAGAACCTAAGGCGGGCGAGGGCGCGGGACATCGACCCGGATCGGTCCCGATCAATCCGAAGATCGACAAAGCCAGCGCGACCGATAAGTCGCTGGACGCCGTGATCGCTGTCGACAAGGCCGCTGCACTCAAGCTCGCGCCTATTTCACGTGAAACGGAAGCGCGGCTCGATCGCTACATCGCGCTGCTCCGGGAGTGGCAGGCCAAGACCAATCTGGTCGCGCCCTCGACGCTGCCGCAGCTCTGGACCCGGCACATCGCCGATTCGCTTCAGCTTGTGGATCTGGCGCCATCGGCCAAGCGCTGGGCCGACCTTGGCAGCGGCGGCGGCTTTCCTGGTGTCGTGCTGGCCTGTGCGATGACCGGGACAGCGGGAGCCAGCGTCCATCTGGTCGAGCGCATCGCCAAGAAGGCGGCTTTCCTCCGCGAAGCGATCCGCGTCACCGCATCTCCGGGGGTCGTACATCTCGCGGAGATCGGGGATAATGTGGATAGAATCACCGGCCCGGTGGATTGCGTCACCGCGCGGGCACTTGCTCCGCTACATCAACTCATCGGCTTTGCGGAGCCGCTGATGCGCCAGGGTGCAAAAGCATTGTTTCTCAAGGGTCAAGATGTAGAGGCTGAATTGACCGATGCCGCTAAATATTGGAATATTCAGCCTCAGCTCCATCAAAGCCGCACGGGCGATGGCTGGATCGTGGAGCTGACTGCCGTCGAACGGCGCGGGTGAAGCCTTCAGGGGCTGAGTGGGGATTGGCGATGACCGTGATTGACGAACCGCAGCAAGAGCAGACCGAAATCGTCCCGCAGGGCCATCCGCGCATCCTCGCGTTGGCGAACCAGAAGGGCGGCGTCGGGAAAACAACCACAGCGATCAATCTCGGCACGGCGCTCGCGGCGATCGGCGAACGCGTCCTGATCGTCGATCTCGACCCGCAGGGCAACGCCTCGACCGGCCTCGGCATCGATCGCCGCAACCGCTCCTGCTCGACCTATGACGTGCTGATCGGTGAAGCCAATTTGCGCGAGGCGGTGGTCGCGACCGCGGTGCCGCGGCTGCACATCGCGCCCTCGACCATGGATCTCTCCGGCCTCGAGCTCGAGCTCGGCACCACGCCTGGCCGCGCCTTCAAGCTGCGCGATGCGATCGCTGCGCTCAACAACAACGTGTCGCCGGATGCCGACTACACCTATGTGCTGATCGACTGTCCGCCCTCGCTCAATCTGCTCACGGTGAATGCGATGGCGGCGTCGGACGCCATCCTGGTGCCGCTGCAATGCGAGTTCTTCGCGCTCGAAGGTCTGTCGCAACTGTTGCAGACCGTCGAGCAGGTGCGCTCGACGCTCAATCCGAATCTGTCGATCCACGGCATCGTGCTGACCATGTTCGACTCGCGCAACAACCTCTCGAACCAGGTCGTCGCCGACGTCCGGCAGTTCATGGGCGAGAAGGTCTACAAGACCATGATCCCGCGCAACGTGCGCATCTCGGAAGCGCCGTCCTACGGCAAGCCGGTGCTGGTCTACGATCTCAAATGCGTCGGCAGCGAAGCTTATCTGCGCCTAGCCACCGAAGTGATCCAGCGCGAGCGCGAGCTGCGTACGACACATTGAGAGCACCGTCCGTAAGGGTGGGTTAGCGCAGCGTAACCCACCAGCTCTTCCACCTCGAGCAAGCCAGGGTGGGTTACGCTGCGCTAACCCACCCTACGATTCTACGATTCGAAATTCAGTTCTGGAGTGTTGCACCGTGAATCCAAGGGAGCTGGCGATGGCCGACGAAGCGCGTTCGCGACTGGGCCGGGGTCTTGCGAGCCTGATCGGCGATGTCGGCGGTGAGGCACAGCATGTCGATCGTCCGCGCGCGCAGCGCAAGGTGCCGATCGAGTTCATCAAGCCCAATCCGCGCAATCCGCGCCGCGCCTTTTCCGACGTCGAGCTCAAGGAGCTCTCGGACTCCATCAAGCAGCACGGCGTGATCCAGCCGATCGTGGTGCGTCCGGTGAAGGGCGCGCAGGACCGCTACGAGATCATCGCCGGCGAACGCCGCTGGCGCGCTTCGCAAATGGCCGGTTTGCATGAAGTGCCGATCGTGCCGGTCGACATCAGCGACAGCGACGCGCTGGAGTTCGCGATCGTCGAGAACGTGCAGCGCGAAGACCTCAATCCGATGGAAGAGGCGCTCGGCTATCACGCGCTCGCGGGCGAGTTCAAACGCAGCCAGGATGACATTGCAAAAGTCGTCGGCAAGAGCCGCAGTCATGTCGCCAACATGATGCGGCTGACCAAGCTGCCGGCCGAGGTGCAAGTATTCATCGCGGACGGTCAATTGACCGCTGGTCACGCCCGCGCGCTGGTCGGCGTGCCCGATCCGCTTGCGGCCGCCAAGCGCATCGTCGAGGAGGGCCTCAACGTCCGTCAGGCCGAGGCGCTGGCGCACGAAGAGGGCGTGCCGGAGCGCAAGCCGCAGAAGGCGCGCGCAGGCGCCAAGGAGAAGGACCCCGACACGGTCGATCTCGAGAAGCGCGTCAGCGACGCGCTCGGCCTCAAGGTCACCGTCAGCCACCGCGATCCCGGCGGCTCAGTTCAGATCAACTACCGCAACCTCGAGCAGCTCGACGAGGTGATGCGGCGGCTGACGAAGGGCGCGCTCTAGCCTTCCTCGTCATTGCGAGCGCAGCGAAGCAATCCAGAATCTCTCCGCGGAGGGATTCTGGATTGTTTCGTCGCAAGGGCTCCTCGCAATGACGATTGTGAGAGAGTTGCGCTCGCCATGAGCCGTGGAAGAGCGGAGGCTCAGCCGCGCCGCTTCGCGTTCGCGGCGATCGCCATCAGCGTGCGCTGGGCGATGGCGGCGGCGAGCGTGGATTGCTTGCGGGTGTCGAGCGCGGCGGTGGCGAGCTGCTCGATGATGCCGGCAAGCCGTGTCGCGCTGAAATTGCGCAGCGCCGTTTCGACCGCCGGCTTTCGGGAAAAGTGCAGCCGCGGAAATCCGCCGTCGAGCACGGCGGAGGCCGGCGTGCCGTCGGCGATGGCGAGCGCGGACTTGTGCAGCCATGCGGCCTGGCGCTGTGCGGCCGAGATGATCACGCCGGGATAGGTGCCGGCGATCATGGCTTTGGCGAATTCGGTCTCGACGATGTCGGGCCGGCCAGCGAAGGCGCCGTCGACGATCGGATCGAGCTTCAGCTCGGACGCGTCGGCCACCACGGCCATCACGTCGTCCAGCGTGATCTCGCCCTTGCCGTGGGCGTATAGCGTGAGCTTGCGCAGCTCGTTGCGCGAGGCCTGCCGGTCGCCGCCGAGGAACGACATCAGCGCGGCGCGGGCGTCCTGCGCGATGCGCAAGCTGGCGATGCGGAGCTCGTCCTCCATCAGCTTGGCGAGGTCGCGCTCGGTGTCGGGATAGCAAGCGATCGCTACAGCGGTCTTGGCGCGCTCGCAGGCTTTGCGCAGCGGCGATTCCGGGCGCAGCTCGCCGGCCTCGATCACGATGCGGCAATCCTTCATCGACATCTCGGCGAGCGTGTCGACGCCGCTGGCAAAGCTGCGCGAGCCGGCGCGCACGCGGATGGCGCGGCGGCCGCCGAACAGCGGCACCGTCATGGCCTCATCCACCAGGCGCGACGGCTCGGCGGACAGCTCGTCGCCGTCGAGCTTCACCAGCGAGAAGGGGTCGTTGGGATCGTCGACGGCGGATGCGATCAATGCGTCGGCGCGCTCGCGCACGAGGCCGGCATCAGGACCATAGAGCAGGATGATCGGGCGACCCGCATCAGGACGGGCCAGAAAGGCGTCGATCTCTTTTCCACGTAGCGCGACCATGCCGCCTCAAGTCGTCGTTTCGGGTTCGTCTCAGGTGCCCCGAATGACAGGAGTGGTTTACGTGCCTGCGGTGAAGAACGCGGCTAGCCGGGTGTTGATGTTCTCGGCGATCTCGTTGGCGGCACGGTCTTCCGCGTCGCGCAGCCCCCGATTACGGGAGAAACGCTGGTAGGAGCCGGGCATGTCGTAGGACACGCGCGAGAACGTGCTGCCGGTCATCACCGACTTGTTGGTCGCGAGCTCAATCAGGTTGTACTGAGCATCGAGGCTGTATGTTTCGGTTGTCGGCAGCGCCGTGCTGGGATCGACGATCAGGGACGAGCGGCCGGCGCTGAAGCGGAGCACCAGGCGGTGGGTCGGCGGCATACCCGTGGCAGTGCCATAAAGCTTGAACGC
Source organism: Bradyrhizobium sp. 142 (assembly GCF_023074015.1). Lineage (NCBI taxonomy): Bacteria > Pseudomonadati > Pseudomonadota > Alphaproteobacteria > Hyphomicrobiales > Nitrobacteraceae > Bradyrhizobium > Bradyrhizobium sp. 142. Next base: position 5,847 of record NZ_JADPKQ010000272.1, on the reverse strand, counting down.
AAGGGCGTTACGGACCTCGACCCCGACGCGGGCCTCTCGGGAGGCGTTCGGTTTGTCGACCGGGGGAATTTCGATCCCCATCAGCTTCTCGCGGAGGCCAGGGGTGCCGTCGGTCCGCTCGGCATACATCGGTTGGAAGCAGCCGGCCGTCAGCGCCGCCAGAGCGGCGACCGCCAGCAAGCGGGCTGCGATGCGGATCCTAGCCGACAACATTCACGATCCTCTTGGGGACGATGATCACCTTGCGGACGGGCTTGCCGTCCAGGGCCAGCTTTACCGCATCGAGCGTCAAAACGGCAGCCTCGATTTCCGGATTTTGGGCCGCTGTTGCAACTGTGAGCTCACCCCGCTTCTTGCCGTTGACCTGGACTACAAGCGTCACGCTGTCTTCAACCAGCAAATCGCGTTCGATTTGCGGCCAGGACGCCTCGGAAACCAGCCCGGTCCGGCCCAGCCTATTCGTAAACAAGACCTGCCAGCACTCCTCGGCCAGATGCGGCATCATCGGGGAGAACAGCTGAACCAGGATCTGTCCGGCCTCCCGGATCGCCCAGGCCAAGTCGGGGGCTGGTTGGCCGGGACGCTGCAACACTTCCGAAAAGGCGTTGGCGAATTCGCGGATATGGGCGAGGCAGACGTTGAAGTGCAGCCGCTCGATGCCGGTCGTGACCTTATCCAGCGCGCCATGGGCGGTCTTGCGCAGGGCGGTCGCATCGGCCCCGAACGAAGCCGGCCGCGCCGCTGGCGCGTCCTTGCCCAGTTCCGCGGCCTCGTTCACCAGCCGCCACAGCCGCTGCACGAAGCGCGAGGCGCCCTGGACGCGTTCGTCGCTCCAGATCACGTCGCGGTCGGGCGGAGAGTCCGACAACATGAACCAGCGCGCGACGTCGGCGCCGTAGGTCTCGATGATGTCGTCGGGGTCGACCGTGTTCTTCTTCGACTTCGACATCTTCTCGATCGCGCCGATCTGGATGTCTTCGCCGGTCGTCATCAGAACAGCGCGCCTGCCATTACCGCCGACTTCGATCTTCACCTCGGCCGGCTGGACATAGCTGCCGTCGGCCTTCTGGTAGGTCTCGTGCACCACCATGCCCTGCGTGAACATTCCGGCGAACGGCTCGTCCATCGCGATGTGGCCGGTCGCCTTCATCGCGCGCACGAAGAAGCGGCTGTAGAGCAGATGCAGGATCGCGTGCTCGACGCCACCGATATACTGGTCGACCGGCATCATCCGGTTGGCGACCGCAGGCGTCGTCGGCGAATTTTCGTTCCAGGGATCGGTGAAGCGCGCAAAGTACCAGGACGAATCCACGAACGTGTCCATGGTGTCGGTTTCGCGGACGGCCTTGCCGCCGCATTGCGGGCAGGTGACGTGCTTCCAGGTCGGATGATGGTCGAGCGCGTTGCCGGGCTTGTCGAAGGTCGCGTCATCCGGCAGCTCGACCGGCAAATCGGCATCCGGCACCGGCACGACATCGCATCTCGGGCAATGGATGACGGGAATCGGGCAGCCCCAATAGCGCTGGCGTGAAATGCCCCAGTCGCGCAGGCGGAAATTGACCTGCCGCTCAGCGACCGGCACGTTGCCACGCAGCTCGCTTTCCAGGCGTTTCGCAACTTCGTTCTTGGCCTCGTCGATGGTCATGCCGTCGAGGAAGCGCGAATTGATCATGCGGCCGTCGCCGTCATACGCGGTGTCGGTGATGACGAACGATTTCGGATCCTGGCCTTCGGGGCACACCACCGGCGTATTGCCGAGGGCGTACTTGTTGACGAACTCGAGGTCGCGCTGGTCATGCGCGGGGCAGCCGAAGATCGCGCCGGTGCCGTATTCCATCAGCACGAAGTTGGCGACATAGACCGGCAGCTTCCAGCTGGCATCGAACGGGTGGACCGCGCGGATGCCGGTGTCGAAACCCTGCTTCTCCGCGGTGTCGATGATTTCCTGCGCGGTGCCGATCTTCTTGATCTCGGCGATGAATTCCGCGAGCTTCGGGTCCTTCGCGGCGGCCGCCGTCGCCAGCGGATGGTTCGCCGAGATCGCCATGAATTTTGCGCCGAACAGCGTGTCCGGGCGCGTCGTGAATATCTTCAGCTCGCTCTCGCCGGCCGGCGTCGTCGCCTGATCCAGCGCGAAGCGGACCAACAGGCCTTCGGAACGGCCGATCCAGTTGCGCTGCATCAGCCGGACCTTGTCGGGCCAGCGGTCCAGCCCGTCGAGCGCGTCCAGCAGTTCCTGCGAGTACTTCGTGATCTTGAAGACCCACTGGTTCATTTCGCGCTGTTCGACCACGGCTCCCGAACGCCAGCCGCGACCGTCGATCACCTGCTCGTTGGCGAGCACGGTCATGTCGACAGGGTCCCAGTTCACCTTGCGCTTCTCGCGCTCGGCCAGCCCTGCGCGCAGGAAGTCCAGAAACATCTTCTGTTGGTGCTTGTAGTAGGAGGGATCGCAGGTCGCGATCTCGCGGCTCCAGTCCAGCGACAGCCCGATCGAGCGGAGCTGTTTCTTCATCGCGGCGATGTTGTCATAGGTCCAGGCTTTCGGCGCGACCTTGCGCTCGATGGCGGCGTTTTCGGCCGGCAGGCCGAAGGCGTCCCAGCCCATCGGGTGCAGCACGTTGAACCCTTTGGCGCGCATGAAGCGGGCCAGCACGTCGCCGAGCGTGTAATTGCGGACATGGCCGATATGGATGCGCCCGGAGGGGTAGGGGAACATCTCGAGCACGTAGTATTTCGGCCGCGAATCGTCGTTCTTCGAGACGAAAATCGCCTGCTGGTCCCAGGCGGCTTGCCAGCGCGGTTCGGAATCGCGGGCGTTATAGCGTTCGGAGGTCATGGAATCGTTGGGTTTTCGTGAGTTTCGGGCCGCTTTAAGGAGGGCGGACTAGGCCACAAAAGCGGCCGTGGGGTCAACGGGTTGAATATCCGCGGCCGGTCTGGCTTTCGGATGCCCCGCGAGCCGCGCGCGGCTGATGGCGAGACAAGCGTTCCAGTGTGACCGCACCCGGGCGATATTAGCCCGCCATCATCATATCGGCGGTGCCGCCTTCGATCGGCACGATGCCGTGCTCGGCGACGCTGTTGCGGCCGCGATGCTTGGCGACGTAAAGCGCGGCATCGGCGGCTTCGATCAGGTCGCCGGGGCGCAGGGTCTCGTTGGGCCGCGTTGCAGCGACGCCGATCGAGACGGTGACGATCATGTGGTTCGATGTGATGTGCGGCAGGCAGAGCCTGTGCACGGCCGCGCGCACCTGTTCGCCGATTTCGACGGCGCGGACCACGTCGGTATTCGGCAGCAACAGGCAGAATTCTTCGCCGCCATAGCGCGCCGCAAAACCCATCGTATCGGCGGCGATGCCGGACAGCGATTCGCCGAGCCTGGTCAGGCAGGAATCGCCTTCGAGATGGCCATAGGTGTCGTTGAACAGCTTGAAATGGTCGACGTCGATCATCAACAACGCGAGCTCGCTGCCATATTGCTGTGCGCGCATCCATTCGAAGTCGAGCCGGCTCTGGAAGCCGCGGCGGTTGGCGAGTCCCGACAGCATGTCGATCGAGGCCATCACTGTCAGCCGGTCGTTGCTCGCGACCAGCTCGCGCTCGCGCTGGCTCAGTTGCGCGGCCATCGCATTGAATGCGCGCGCCAGCGGCACGAATTCGGACGGCAGGCGATTGCGCGCAGCGCGGGCCGACAGATCACCCTCGCCGAGCCGCTTGGCCATGTCGGCGAGCATCTCGATCGGCTTGATCACGAGTTTCTCTGCGGCGATCAGCGCGCCGAGCAGGACGAACAGGACCACGAAGGCGAGCTGAAGATAGGCGGTACGAATGTCGCGGCTGACCGCCGCGGACACCTTGTCTTCATCGATGCTGGCGATCAGGCGAGCATTGGTGCCGGCAATACGGATGTAGCTGACCGCGCGCCGGGATCCATCGGCGGCAAGGAAAGACAGCGAGCCCTCGTCCTGGTCCGAACGCAACGCCTTGTCGGCGATCGCCGACATCAGCGGCATGTTGTCGAGGGGCCGGCCGACCGCGCTGTGCTGGTCGGCGGGCGCGGCCAGCACGGTGCCGGCGCTGTCGACCAGAACCGCGGTGATGCCGGCGCGACCGCCCAGATTGTTCATGACCTTCGACATCCAGTCGAGATTGACCGTTGCCAGCACGACGGCATCAGCTACACCGCTGAACGCGGACACCGGATAGACCGCCATGACGGTCGGTGCCGGCACGGGCCGCGACAGGATAAAGTCGCTGAGAACGAAGCGGCCGGTCTCCTGCGCCTGCTGGAAGTAAGGCCGGTCGCTCAGGTCAAGGCCGACATACATGTTGTTGGTGGCGCACTGGATGCGCCCGTCCTGGCCGGCGATGAGAAGCGTGCGGATCCAGGGAAGGCTCGACGGCAGGCTCGCGCGCAGCACATCGCAGCTCTTGCTGATGCCGCCGACGGAGGCGCGGATAAAGGCTTCCGATTTCAGGATGGTCTCGACCGACGAGATCACTTCACGCTGCGCGTCGGCGCTGTGCCTTGCGATGGTGGTGAATTCGGTCGCGGCCTGCGCAATCTGCCTCGCCCGCGTGCCTTCGAGCGAACGGATGCGCTCGAGCATCAAAGGCGCCACCAGAATCACCGCGAGCAACGCAAGCCGTGCCCGGATTCCGAGAACCTGCTTGAGTTTCGCTCGTTTGCGGTTGAAACTGACGCTTGCCATCTTCTGCCCACCCCACGCGGCAAGGTAAAGCGAAGGGTTCAAAAACCCTTTCTTGAACTTGGTAAAATTGGAACTACTTCCGCAACAATCAGTGCCGACCGACATCATGACCGAATCCAACGCCGCGCCGCTAACCGGCCGTTCACCAAACGGGCTCGCCGCAGTCGAAGCGGAGATCGCGCGCGCCTGCACGGAAGCGCGGCGCGATCGCGCCTCGGTCACGCTGATTGCGGTGTCCAAGACTTTCGCCGCGGATGCAATTACGCCGGTTATTGCCGCCGGACAGCGCGTATTCGGCGAGAATCGCGTGCAGGAGGCCAAGGGCAAGTGGCCGGCGTTAATATCTGCTTATCCCGATATCGCACTGCATCTGATCGGACCGCTGCAATCCAACAAGGCGAAAGAGGCGGTTGCGCTGTTCGACGCCATCCATTCGGTTGACCGCCCGAGCATTTGCCAAGCGTTAGCCAAGGAAATCGAATCCCAGAAAAAGCATCCCGAGCTCTTCGTCCAGATCAACACCGGCGAGGAGCCGCAAAAGGCCGGCATTGCGCCCGGCGAGGCCGATGCCTTCCTGGCGAGCTGCCGCGATACCTATGGGCTGACCGTCTCCGGCCTGATGTGCATCCCGCCGGTCGACGAGCCGCCGGCGGCGCATTTTGCGCTCACCGCCAAGATCGCCGCCCGCAACGGTTTGAAGAATCTGTCGATGGGCATGAGCGCCGATTTCGCCACCGCGATCATGCTCGGCGCCACGCATGTGCGCGTGGGCAGTGCGATTTTCGGGCATCGGTAGTTATCGTCTGCGAAGGCCGAGCTTCATCCGAGCTCTCAACTTCGTCATTGCGAGCGAAGCGAAGCAATCCAGCGTCTGCCCCCGGAGGATTCTGGATTGCTTGTGCGCCAGGCAAGCTGGCGCGGTCCAACCGGTGGAAGTCCGGTCCGGGTAAGCCGTAGCGGGCGCCCGGTAGTGAGTGTTGCGGTGTCGTCGGCGACGGCGGCAGCGAAGCGTACACAACGATGCTGTGGGGTGGGCTATTGAGCCGCGAAAGACAGAAACTCGCAGAGGCCGAGGCGGTAAGCAACGTCGAAGGCAACATGTGCGGTCCCGTTATGCGAGGGGCTGACGCTC
>NZ_JADPKQ010000115.1:0-13993 GCF_023074015.1 Bradyrhizobium sp. 142 | reverse complement strand
CCCAGCAAGAGTTCATCTCATGTAAGGCAGCCACGCTCTCTCCGTTCCCTCCCCCACAAGGGGGGAGGGAACGGAGAGAGCTTTCCCCGGAGCAAGATGAAGCACATGGCAGGCAACCACGATCACGCCGCCTTCGACTGCGCTGCCAGCGACGCAAAGGTCTTGCCTTCCGCCGCGAGCTTCTTCAGCAGCGGCGCGGGCTCGAGGCTGGGGTCGTTGGTCTCCTTGGCGTAGAAGGCCAGGCGGTCGGCGATGTGCTTGAGGCCGACGCTGTCGGCCCAGAACATCGGGCCGCCGCGATAGATCGGCCAGCCGTAGCCGTAGAGCCAGACCACGTCGATGTCGGACGGGCGCGCCGCGATGCCCTCTTCGAGGATCTTCGCGCCTTCGTTGATCATCGGATACATCATGCGCTCGAGGATCTCCTCGTCGCTGACGACGCGCTTCTTGCGGCCGAGACGCAGCAGCGTCTCATCGATCAGCTTTTCGACCTCGGGATCCGGCAGCGGTGAGCGCGAGCCCGCCTCATACTTGTAGTAGCCCTTGCCGGTCTTCTGTCCGAAGCGGCCGGCTTCGCAGAGCGCGTCCGCGATCTCCGACTTGATGCCGCGATCTTTGCGCGAGCGCCAGCCGATGTCGAGGCCGGCGAGATCGCCCATCGCGAACGGCCCCATCGGCATGCCGAATTTGGTGACGACGGCATCGACCTGCTGCGGCAGCGCGCCTTCGAACAGCAGCTTCTCGGACTGCTTGCCGCGCTGGGCCAGCATGCGGTTGCCGACGAAGCCGTCGCAGACGCCGACCACGGCCGGCACCTTGGCGATCTTGCGCGCGATCGTCACCGCGGTCACCAGCGCATCCGGCGCGGTCTTGTCGGCGCGCACGATCTCGCACAGCTTCATGACATTGGCCGGCGAGAAGAAGTGCATGCCCAGAACGTCCTGCGGGCGCTTGGTCGCCTTCGCGATCTCGTCGATGTTGAGATAGGAGGTGTTGGAGGCGAGCACGGCGCCCGGCTTGACGTACTGGTCGAGCTTGCCGAACACTTCCTGCTTCACCGCCATGGTCTCGAACACGGCTTCAATGACAAGGTCGGCATCGCCGACGTTCTCGATGCCGACGACGCCGTTGATCAGCGCCATGCGCTTGGCGGGCGCATCGGCCGGGATGCCGCCGCGCGCCGCGGTCGCTTCCCAGTTCTTCTGCATGATGCCCATGCCGCGCTTGAGCTGCTCCTCGCCGGTCTCGATCAGGGTGACGGGAATGCCGGCATTGGCGAACGACATCGCGATGCCGCCGCCCATGGTGCCGGCGCCGAGAATGGCAACACGGTTAACGGGCCGCGGCTTGGTGCCTTCGGGCACGCCGGCGATCTTGGCGGCTTCGCGCTCGGCAAAGAAGGCATAGCGCTGCGCCTTGGACTGGTCACTGGCGACGAGCTTGAGGAAGCCTTCGCGCTCCTTCTTGAGACCTTCATCGAACGGCAAGTCGATGGCGTAGCCGACCGCGTCGGCCGCCGCGAACGGCGCTTCCAGCCCGCGCGACTTCTTGGTCATGGCCGCAACGGCATTGGTGAAGATCGAACGGTCGGCCTTGGCGGCCGCAATCTTGGAATCGTCGTCGCGCAGCCGGCGCAGCGGACGCTTCTCGGCGAGCAGTTTTCGCACGAAGGCTTCGCCGCCGGCAGCCGGCCCCTCGACGATCTCCTCGATCAGGCCGTTCTTCAGCGCTTCGGCAGCACCGATCGGATCGCCGCCGACGATCATCTTGACGGCAAGCTCGGGGCCGACCGCGCGCGGCAGGCGCTGGGTGCCGCCGGCACCAGGCAGCAGGCCGAGCTTCACCTCGGGCAGGCCGAGCTTTGCCTCTTTGACAGCCACGCGGAAATGACAGGCCAGCGCGACCTCGAGGCCGCCGCCGAGCGCGGTGCCATGGATCGCGGCCACGATCGGCTTCGGCGAGTTCTCCATTTCGGCCAGCACTTCATTGAGGCCCGGCGGCTTTGGCGGCTTGCCGAATTCGGTGATGTCGGCACCGGCGATGAAGGTACGCCCGGCGCAGGTCAGCACGATGCCCTTGATCGCGGGATCCGCGACCGCGGCCTTGATGCACTCCAGAATGCCGCCGCGGACTGCGGCGCTCAGCGCGTTGACCGGAGGGCTGTTGACCGTGATGATCCCGACCTCGTCATGACGCTCAAGTTTGACCACTTCGCTCACGGTGTCCCTCCTTGGTGGGGCTTGCTTTTATGGATTTCGCACTGCGGAATTTAATTCCGCATCTTGACGGCAGGGTTATTTTGAAGCACGTGGCTTGTCAACGACTCCGCGCAAGAAGCAGATCAGGGATGAAGCGTACAGGAAAGAAGACTGCGACCGACCGGAATTTCGTCGTCGCGCTTTCCCGCGGGCTGGACGTATTGCGCGCATTCGAACCCAATGACGGCCTGCTCGGCAATCAGGAGATCGCGTCGCGAACGAATCTGCCCAAACCAACGGTATCCCGGCTGACCTACACGTTGACGAAGCTCGGCTATCTGGCGCCGGTTCCCCGCTTCGAGAAGTACCAGCTCACGCCCGCCGCGATGTCGCTCGGTTACGCGGCGCTCGCCAATCTCGGTGTTCGGCATTTGTCCGAACCGTTCCGCGAGGAAGTGATGCGCGCGACGGGAGGCGCCGTCGCCGTCGGCGGCCGCGACCGTCACAGCATGATCTATTTCGGGCAGAGCCGCGGCAGCGAGACGGTCGGCGTTCAACTTGACGTCGGCTCCCGGGTGCCGATTGCAACCAGCGCGATGGGCCGCGCCTATTTCTGGGCGCTGGACGAACAGGATCGTGCCGAACTGTCGCGTGTCCTGCGCGAGCATTACGGCAGCCGCTGGCCCAAGATGCGCGACGGACTGGAACGTTCCGGCGAGACCGTCGCGAAATACGGTTTTGCGATTTCGGTCGGCGACTGGCACGACGACATCGGTGCGGCCGGCGTCGCGCTCAGGCTGAACGACGGAACCGGGCCCTATGCTTTCAACTGCGGCGCGCCCGCATTCCGTTTCACGGAAGAGCGTTTGATCAACGACATTGGACCGCGTCTGCTGACGATGGTAAGGAACATCGAAGCGGCGCTCGGGGGTCTGATGCCGCACTCAAAAAAACAAGACAGCAAGAAGCTGAAGTCAGGAGGAAAAGTTGCGCGTGTGGCCGAGGGGATCAGATAGCCTTCGTCATTGCGGGGAGCGGTTCGCATCGCTCCTGCGCCCACTCAACAACGTGGGCGAGACGAGATGACGCAGGCACAGCTCGCGCAGGGGACATCGCCCCTGCTCGCCGTTCGCGACGTCAGCGTCGTGTTCGGCGGCATTGTCGCGCTCAACGGTGTGTCCTTTGACATGCATAAGGGCCAGATCCTGGGATTGATCGGCCCCAACGGTGCCGGCAAGACCACGCTCTTCAACTGCCTGTCCCGGCTGTATCAGCCGTCGTCCGGCGACATCCTGATGGAGGGCGTCAGCATCCTGTCGCGGCCGCCGCACCGGATCGCCGAGATCGGCATCGGCCGCACCTTCCAGAACGTGGCGCTGTTTCCGAACCTGTCGGTGATGGACAACGTTCGCGTCGGCGCCCATTCGAAGACCTCCAGCGACATCATCAGCGACTCCCTGAGGCTTGCCTGGGTCCGGCGCAGCGAGAGCAGCGTCAACGACAAGGTGCAGGAGATCCTCGCCTATCTCAAACTCGAGGACGTCGCCCATACTGTCGTCTCCGGCCTGCCTTTCGGCACGCAGAAGCGCGTCGAATTGGCGCGGGCGTTGGCTGCCGATCCGAAGATCCTGTTGCTGGACGAGCCGGCCGGCGGCCTCAACCACGAGGAAGTCTATGTGCTCGGCGACCTCATCCGCCACATTCGCGACGAGCGCCACATGACCGTGCTTCTGGTCGAGCACCACATGGGCCTCGTGATGTCGATCGCCGACCACGTCGTCGCATTGAACTTCGGCAAGAAGCTTGCGGAAGGCACGCCGGCCCAGGTGCAGGCCGACCCCGACGTCATCAAGGCCTATCTCGGGAGCAAGGACCAATGACGACGCTGCTCAACGTCAAGGACCTGCGCGCCTATTACGGCCAGGTCCAGGCGCTCCACGGCCTGTCCTTCTCGCTCAGCGAAGGTTCGCTGACGACGCTTTTGGGCGCCAACGGCGCCGGCAAGACCACGACGCTGCGCGCGATCTGCAACATGGTGCGCTCCACCGGCGGGATCGAGTTCGACGGCAAGCCGCTGAACCACCGCTCCACCGAGAGCATCGTGCGCTTCGGCATCGCCCATGTGCCGCAGGGCCGCGGCACCTTCACCACCATGACGGTGGAGGAGAACCTCCAGTTAGGGGCCATCACCCGCAAAGACAGCGCCGGCATTGTCTCCGATATCGAGCGCATGTACGCGCATTTCCCGGTCTTGAAGCAGCGGCATACGCAGCAGGCGGGCACGCTCTCCGGCGGCGAGCAGCAGATGCTCGCGGTCGCCCGTGCGCTGATGCTGCGGCCGCGGCTGATGCTGCTGGACGAACCGTCCTTCGGATTGGCGCCGCTGGTCGTGCGCGACCTGTTCGGCATCCTTGGCAAGATCAACCGCGAGGACAAGGTGTCGATCCTGGTGGTCGAGCAGAATGCGCAGCTCGCGCTCGAACTCGCCGACCAGGCCTATGTGATCGAGACCGGACGCATCGTGATGTCGGGCAATGCCAAGGACATCGCGAACAACGAAGAAATCCGCAAATCCTATCTGGGTTACTGAGGGAGCCGGGACAATGGAGCTTTTCACCAACCAGGTCCTGGCTGGGATTGCCACCGGCGCAATCTACGCCTGCATGGCGCTTGCGGTGGTCATGATCTACCAGGCGATCGACCATCTCAACTTCGCGCAGGGTGAGATGGCGATGTTCTCGACCTTCATCTCCTGGCAGCTCATGCAATGGGGCGTGCCCTATTGGGCCGCCTTTGTGCTCACGCTGGCCCTTTCCTTCGTCGGCGGCATCGCGATCGAGCGCATCTTGTTCAAGCCGCTCGCGAAGGCGCCGATCCTGACCAACGTCGCCGGCTTCATCGCGCTGTTTGCGATCATCAACTCCTCGGCCGGCCTGATCTGGGACTTCACCATCAAGCAGTACCCGACCCCGTTCGGCTCCGCGCCGTTCCTGGGCAGCCAGCTGATCTCGACCCACCAGGCCGGCATGATCGGCGTCACCGTGCTGCTGCTGCTCGGCCTCTACTTCTTCTTCCAGTACACCAAGATCGGTCTCGCCATGCGCGCCGCCGCCTCGGTGCCTGAATCGGCCCGGCTGGTCGGCATCAACACCTCCTGGATGATTGCGCTGGGCTGGGGCATGGCATCCGCGATCGGCTCGATCGCCGGCATGCTGATCGCTCCCGTCGTGTTCCTCGAGCCCAACATGATGGGCGGCGTCTTGATCTACGGCTTCGCCGCTGCCGTGCTCGGCGGACTGACCAGTCCGTTCGGCGCCGTGGTCGGCGGCTTCCTGGTCGGCGTCTTCGAGAACCTCGCCGGCACCTATATCCCGGGCGTCGGCAACGAGCTGAAGCTTCCGATCGCGCTCGCGCTGATTATCTCCGTCCTGGTCGTCAAACCCGCTGGCCTGTTCGGCCGGCACATCGTCAAGCGAGTTTGATCATGAGCGCTGCAGAAGACGTCGTCACGGAAGCCCCGGCCGTCGAGGCCGTTCCGAAGCGCGCCATGACGCTGGGCACCGGCACTTCGCTGCTGGTGCTCGCGGCGCTGCTCATCATGCCCGTGTTCGTCAAGAACTTCATCATCTTCCAGATGACGATGCTCCTGATCTACGGGCTGGCGGTGCTGGCGCTGAACATCCTGACCGGCGGCTCCGGCCAGTTCTCGCTCGGCCAGAGCGCGTTCTACGCCGTCGGCGCCTACACGACGGCGGTGCTGATGGAGCACTTCAACGTCAACTACGCCCTGACCTTGCCGATCGCCGGCGTGGTCTGCTTCGCATTCGGCTTCCTGTTCGGGCAGCCGGCGCTGCGGCTTTCCGGCGTCTATCTCGCGCTCGCGACCTTTGCGCTGGCCACCGCCATGCCGCAGCTGTTGAAGCTCAACTTCCTCGAGCACTGGACCGGCGGCGTGCAGGGCCTCGTCGTCACCAAGCCCGATGCGCCGTTCGGCCTGCCGATGTCGCAGGATATGTGGCTCTACTACTTCACGCTCGTCGTCGTGATCGCGATCTACATCTTCTCGGTGAACCTGCTGCGCTCCCGGTCGGGCCGCGCCTTCATGGCGATCCGCGACAACGAGATCGCGGCCTCCGCCATGGGCGTCGACGTCGCGCTGTACAAGACGCTGGCCTTCGGTGTCTCCGCCGCCGTCACCGGCGTCGCAGGCTCGCTCGGTGCCATCGCGGTGCAGTTCGTGGCGCCCGACAGCTACACCATCACGCTCGCGATCTCGCTGTTCCTCGGCATGGTCGTCGGCGGCGTCGGCTGGCTGCCCGGCTCGATCGTCGGTGCCGCCTTCATCATCTTCGTACCGAACATCGCGGAGGGCATCTCCAAGGGCCTCTCCGGCGCCGTGTTCGGCGTGCTGCTGTTCCTCGTCATCTACCTCGTGCCGCATGGCGCGAGGCAAGTCGCGATCCTGGGACAGCAGTTCGCCGGAAAGCTCAGGAAGAACTGAAAATTCTCATAACGAGATAAAGGAGACCGAATTGCTTCTCGGAAGAACACTGCGAACCGCTGCGCTGGTCACGGCAACGGCGGTCATCACTTTCACCTCCGGCGCGGCATTTGCCCAAAAGAAATACGACACCGGTGCGTCCGACACCGAGATCAAGATCGGCAACATCATGCCGTACAGCGGTCCGGCGTCGGCCTATGGCATCATCGGCAAGACCGAAGAAGCCTATTTCAAGATGATCAATGACAAGGGCGGCATCAACGGCCGCAAGATCAGCTTCGTCACCTATGACGACGGCTACTCGCCGCCGAAGGCAGTCGAGCAGGTCCGCAAGCTCGTCGAGAGCGACGAGGTTCTGGCCGTGTTCAACCCGCTCGGCACGCCCTCGAACAGCGCGATCCAGAAATACCTGAACGCCAAGAAGATTCCGCAGCTGTTCGTCGCGACCGGGGCCACCAAGTGGAACGATCCGAAGAACTTCCCCTGGACCATCGGCTGGCAGCCTTCCTACCAGAGCGAAGCGCAGATCTACGCGAAATGGCTGCTCAAGGAGAAGCCGGACGCGAAGATCGCGATCCTCTATCAGAACGACGATTTCGGCAAAGACTACCTCAAGGGCACCAAGGACGGCCTCGGCGCCAAGGTCTCGTCCATGATCATCATGGAGGAGAGCTACGAGGTCTCCGAGCCGTCGATCGACGGCCATATCGTCAAGATCAAGGCCGCCAATCCGGACGTGCTGCTGATCTATGCGACGCCGAAATTTGCTGCCCAGACCATCAAGAAGACCGCCGAGCTCAGCTGGAAGCCGCTCCAGATCCTCACCAACGTGTCGATCTCGGTCGGCAGCGTGATGAAGCCGGCCGGATTCGAGGCTTCGCAGGGTGTGCTCTCGGCAGCCTATGCCAAGGACTCCACCGACCCGCAGTGGGCCAACGATCCCGGCATGAAGAGGTGGAATGAGTTCGTCGACAAGTACATGGCGGGCGCCGACAAGTCCGACACCAGCATGGTCTATGGCTATGGCGCTGCGTCGACTCTGGCCAAGGTGCTGGAAATGTCCGGCGACGATCTGACGCGCGCCAACCTGATGAAGCAAGCGGCGAGCCTCAAGGACTTTGCGCCGGACACCCTGCTGCCCGGCGTCAAGATCAACACCAACGCCACCGACTTCGCGCCGATATCCCAGCTCCAGATGCAGCGCTTCAGGGGCGAGAAGTGGGAACTGTTCGGCGAGATCATCAGCGGCGACGTCGCTTCCGAGTGACCCGCTGACGACACAGTCCCGGCCAACGAGCCCCCGCGCGCGATCGCGGGGGCTTTTTGTTGACGTCGGGCGTCAATCTTGTTCAATGCAGCGCCGATGCAACTCGGGGTAGGAGAGCAATGACTGCCGTTCGTTTTCAAGTTGCGGTTGTTTTGGTCGCGGTCGCATTGTGCACTGCGATGAGCAGCGCGGCCCTTGCGCAAAAGAAATACGACAGCGGCGCTTCCGACACCGAGATCAAGATCGGCAACATCATGCCCTATAGCGGCCCGGCCTCCGCCTATGCCGCGATCGGCAGGACCGAGGAAGCCTATTTCAACAAGGTCAACGCCGAGGGCGGCATCAACGGCCGCAGGATCAAGTTCATCTCCTATGATGACGGCTATTCGCCGCCGAAGACGGTGGAGCAGGCGCGCAAGCTGGTCGAGAGCGACGAGGCGCTGCTGATCTTCGGCTCGCTCGGCACCTCCACCAACGGCGCCATCCGCACATACATGAACGAGAAGAAGGTGCCGCAACTGTTCGTCGCGAGCGGCGCCTCCAAATGGAACGACCCCAAGCAATATCCGTGGACCATGGGCTGGCAGCCGAGCTACGCCAGCGAGGCGCGGATCTATGCCAAGTACATCATGAAGGAGAAGCCGGATGCCAAGATCGGCGTGCTCTATCAGAACGACGATTTCGGCAAGGACTATCTGAAGGGATTGAAGGACGGCCTCGGCGCCAAGGCGTCGATGATCGTGCTCGCGGACAGTTACGAGACCTCGGAGCCGGCGGTCGACGAGCACGTCGTGAAGCTGAAGGCCGCCGGCGCCGACGTCCTGGTCAGCATCACCACCCCGAAATTCGCCGCACAGGCGATCAAGAAGGCGGCCGAGATCAACTGGCATCCTATGCACATCATCTCCAACGTCTCGGCCTCGGTCGGCGGCGTGATCGAACCGGCGGGGCTCGAGATCTCACAGGGCATCCTGTCGGCGACCTACACCAAGGACGGCTCCGATCCGCAGTGGAACGCCGACGACGGCATGAAGAAGTTCTACAATTTCCTTGCGCAGTATGATCCCAAGGCCAACAAGCTCGATGCTGCCGTGGTGTTCGGCTATGCCGCCGCGCAGACCGTGGCGAAGGTGCTGCAGATGTGCGGCGACGATCTCACCCGCGAGAACGTCATGAAGCAGGCCGCACACCTGAAGGATTTCGAGCCAGATACGCTCTTGCCCGGCATCAAGATCAACACCGCGCCGGACAATTTCGCTCCGATCGAGCAGCTCCAGATGATGCGTTTCAAGGGCAAGAAATGGGAGCTGTTCGGCGAGATCATCTCGAGCGAGATGGGTCATTAGAACTCTTTGAGCAGAGCGCAATTTGAGGTCAGGCTGGAATAGCAGCGCAACTCAGGATCAATGCGCTGACGCAAGGGACTGAATCTTACCAGCCGGAATATTCCGCGCCGCATCGATCAAATTGCGCCGGCTGCGATATTCGCTGAGGCGATTTTCTTGCTGGCCGGACGGGAAGGGTATTCAATGTGTGCAGGAGCGGCGCGAACGAGCGCTCCCAATCAAAAAAAGCGACACATTGAAACGGACCAAGGGAGATCAAGATGCCTGCAATGCATGTGCGGCTGGGGGCCGTTGCGGCCGCCCTCGCGCTAGCTGCTACCTTTTCCACCGCAGCGTCAGCGCAAAAGAAATACGACACCGGCGCGTCCGATACCGAGATCAAGATCGGCAACATCATGCCCTATAGCGGCCCTGCTTCGGCCTATGGCGTGATTGGCAAGACCGAGGAAGCCTACTTCAGGAAGATCAATGCGGAAGGCGGCATCAACGGCCGCAAGATCAACTTCATCAGCTACGACGATGCCTACTCGCCGCCGAAGACGGTCGAGCAGGCGCGCAAGCTGGTCGAAAGCGACGAAGTGTTGTTGATCTTCCAGTCGCTGGGCACGCCGTCGAATTCCGCGATCCAGAAATACATGAACTCGAAGAAGGTGCCGCAGCTCTTCGTCGCTACCGGCGCCACCAAGTGGAACGATTCGCAGAACTTCCCCTGGACCATGGGTTGGCAGCCCAACTACCAGAGCGAGGCACGCATCTACGCCAAGTATATCCTGCAGAAGATGCCGAACGCCAAGATTGCCATCCTCTATCAGAACGACGATTACGGCAAAGACTACCTGAAGGGCATAAAGGAGGGGCTTGGCGCCAAGGCGGCTTCGATGATCGTCGCCGAAGAGAGCTACGAGACGTCCGAGCCTACCATCGACTCCCACATCGTGACGCTGAAGGCAACCGGCGCCGATGTCTTCTTCAACATCACCACGCCAAAATTCGCCGCCCAGGCGATCAAGAAGAACGCCGAGATCGGCTGGCATCCGACGCACTTTCTCAACAACGTCTCCGTTTCGATCGGCAGCGTGATGAAGCCGGCCGGCTTCGAAGCCTCGCAGGGCATCGTCTCCTCGAACTACTACAAGGATCCGACCGATCCGCAGTGGAAGGACGACCCGGCGATGAAGGCCTGGAATGAGTTCCTCGACAAATACTATCCCGAAGCCAACCGCACGGATTCGTCGGTGATGTACGGTTACATCGTCGCCCAGGCCCTTGTGCACGTGCTCAAGGCGTGCGGTGACGATCTGACGCGTGCGAACGTCATGAAGCAGGCGGCCAGCATCAAGGACTTCGAACCTGCCGGCCTCTTGCCGGGCATCAAGGCCAATACGGGCCCCACCGACTTTGCTCCGCTGTCCCAGTTGCAGTTGATGCGCTTCAAGGGAGAAAGCTGGGAGCTGTTCGGCGACGTCCTCAGCGGTGACGTCAGCGGCTGAGGACAGCACGGCCCCAGGGTGGCTACCAAAAGAGGTGACTACTAAAGAAGCAGTCCCTGCGACGTCGTCGCAGGGGCTTTTTCTTGATGCTGCAACGCAAATCGTATTCAATTGCTGCCGCGTCGCCAAGAAACCCAGAAAAAGAATGGCGCACACACACTAAGAAAATAGGGAGATTGGAATGCCTGCTGTCACCGGCAAATTTGCGGCCGCGTCCATTGCGCTCGCAGTCTTCGCAGCCTCGACCAGTGCCGCACTTGCCCAGAAGAAATACGATACCGGCGCGACCGACACCGAGATCAAGATCGGCAACATCATGCCATACAGCGGACCGGCCTCCGCCTACGGCGTCATCGGCCGGACCGAAGCCGCCTATTTCAAGAAGATCAACGACGAAGGCGGCGTCAACGGCCGCAAGATCAACTTCATTTCCTATGACGACGGCTATTCGCCGCCGAAGACGGTGGAGCAGGCGCGCAAGCTGGTCGAGAGCGACGAAGTCCTCCTGATCTTCAACTCGCTCGGCACGCCGCCGAATTCGGCGATCCACAAATACATGAATTCGAAAAAGGTGCCGCAGCTCTTCGTCGCCACCGGCGCCACCAAGTGGAACGATCCGAAGAACTTTCCGTGGACGATGGGCTGGCAGCCCAACTACCAGAGCGAGACGCAGATCTATGCGAAGTGGCTACTCAAGAACAAGCCGGACGCCAAGATCGCCGTGCTTTACCAGAACGACGATTACGGCAAGGACTATCTCAAGGGCCTGAAGGACGGCCTCGGGGCCAAGGCCGCCTCGATGATCGTCATCGAGGAGAGCTACGAGACCTCCGAGCCGACCATCGACAATCACATCGTCAAGCTGAAGTCGACCGGCGCCGACGTGTTCATGAACATCACGACTCCAAAATTCGCAGCGCAGGCGATCAAGAAGAACGCCGAGATCGGCTGGAAGCCGCTGCACTTCCTCAACAACGTTTCGGCTTCGGTCGGCAGTGTGATCAGGCCTGCCGGTTTCGAGAATGCGCAGGACATCATCTCCGCCGACTATCTCAAGGACGTGGCGGACCCGGAATGGGCGAACGACCCGGGCATGAAGGGATTTCTTGAATTCATGGCCAAGTACTTTCCGGAAGGCGACAAGCTCGCTCACGAAAGCATCGTCGGGTATGGCGTCGCGCAGACGCTGGTTCAGGTGCTGAAGCAATGCGGCGACGATCTGACGCGCGAGAATGTCATGAAGCAGGCCGCCAACCTGAAGGACTTCCGGACAGAAGTGCTGCTGCCGGGCATCCAGATCAACACGTCACCAACCGACTTTGCGCCAATCAGCCAGCTTCGGCTTGAACGATTCAAGGGCGAGAAGTGGGATCTGTTCGGTGACGTGATCAGCGCCGACGTCGGCGGCTAGCCGACTGGCATCTTACGTCGACGAAAGCCCCCTGCGAGACCCTTGCAGGGGGGCTTGCGTGCCGATTATGATCACGCGATTGCACAATCGAATGATGGCAAAGCCCGCTTACGCTTTGGCGCATGATGCGGTAGGCAGGTGAGCGGCGCGTTTGCCGCCAGCCTCCCCTGTCTGCTCAAGGCCTTCGTCATGACCGACCGACGTCCCCTGCTCCGCGCGCTCTACGACGCCGCCGTTGCCGCCGCCCATCCCAATGTCGTGCTGGCGCCGCATCTGCGGCCCGCTCCCAGAGGGCGCGTGATCTGCCTTGCCGCCGGCAAGGGCGCGGGCGCGATGGCTGCGGCCGCGGAGCGACATTATCTCGACACGCTCAAGCTTGCGCAGCAGCGGCTGGTCGGCATCGCCACCACCCGCCACGGCTACGGCGTGCCGACGCGCCGCGTTCGTGTAGTCGAGGCCGGCCATCCCGTGCCTGACGAAGCCGGCCTGAAGGGCGCAGCCGATACGCTCGCGCTCGCGGGCGAGGCCGGGCCCGACGATTTGCTTCTGGTGCTGCTCACCGGCGGCGGCTCGGCCAACTGGATCGCGCCGGTGGAGGGCATCAGCTTTGCGCAGAAGCAGGCGGTCAACAAGGCACTGTTACGCTCGGGCGCGCCGATCGGCGAGGTGAACACGGTCAGAAAACATCTGTCGCGGATCAAGGGCGGACGGCTGGCGCGTGCCGGCAAGAACGCCGCCGAAATCGTTACGCTTGCGATCTCCGACGTGCCGCATGACGACGCTTCCGCGATCGCCTCCGGCCCCACTGTGCCGGACCCGACCACGCTGGCGGACGCGCGTGCGATCGTGGCGAAGTACCGCCTCGACATTGACGAAGCCGTACGCCGCGCGCTCGACGATGACCGCAACGAAAGCTGCAAGCCGGGCGATGCCGCCTTTGCGCGCGCGCATTTCGAATTGATCGCGCGTCCCAAGCAGTCGCTCGACGCCGCGGTGAAGCTCGCTAGGGACGCCGGCTACGAGACGATCGACCTCGGCGCCGATCTCGAAGGCGAGGCGCGCGAGGTCGCCGCCGGTCACGCCAGGATGGCCCTGGACGCGCGCGCGCAAGGCAAGCGGATCGCGATCCTCTCCGGCGGCGAGCTCACGGTCACCGTGCGCGGCAACGGCCGCGGCGGCCCCAACCAGGAATACGCGCTGGCGCTCGCCGAGCTGCTGCAGAACACCATCGGCATCTCCGCGCTCGCCGGTGACACCGACGGCGCCGACGGCGGCGCCGGCAATCCCACCGACCCCGCCGGCGCACTGATCGACGCGGCGACGTTCGCGAAGATGAAGGCGCAAGGGCTGGAGCCCCAGGCCTATCTCGACAACAACGATGCCACGACGTTCTTCGAGGCGACCGGTGACCTGTTGCTGCCGGGCCCGACGCTGACCAACGTGAACGACATTCGCGTGATCTTGGTGGATTGAGATCGCTCACCCTCCCCTGGAGGGGCAGGGCGATCGCATATGGATTTCACGCGGACTGTCCGCGGGCTTGCTCGGCCTCTCCCGCTTGCGGGAGAGGCCGGCGCGCTCGCAGAGCGCGGCGGGTGAGGGCTCTCGCCACGGCGGGATATCCTCCCCAATCTCAACAATCCCGACGCGGAGACACCCCCACCCCAACCCTCCCCCGCAAGCGCAGGGCTGTCCCGGGAAAATCACACATAGATGAGCTCCAGCTGGTCGAGAGAGAACCTGGGCTTTGGCTTGCTGGGATTGACTGGCGGAGGCTTGT
>NZ_JADPKQ010000351.1:0-13995 GCF_023074015.1 Bradyrhizobium sp. 142 | reverse complement strand
GCCCCGAGACCCGCATAATCCACCGAACCGCCGTATACGGACCCGTACGTACGGTGGTGTGGGAGGGGCGACGCCGCGAGGCGTCCCCCTATCCCGATTGGACCGAAGCGAAAAGAGTGAGGCTCGATCACTCGCCTGCAACTCGCTTCACCTCTCCCGCTTGCGGGAGAGGTCGGCGCGCAGCGCCGGGTGAGGGCTTTTTCCGCTTGGGGATTGTCCCGTTGCGGAGACACCCTCTCCCCAACCCTCTCCCGCAAGCGGGAGAGGGAGCGCACCATCTTCGCGGTAATTGCCCGGTTGCTCTGATCGCGCCTTAGGCCCGTTCCAGCGCCTGTGCGAACACCACTTCGATCAGCGTGCCGGTGTTGGCCTTGCTCTTGATGTTGAACCGGGCGCGGTTGGCTTCGACCAGCGCCTTGGTCAGCGACAGGCTGAGCGCCGAACTGTCCGAGGCATCGCCGGGCGGCGGTGTGCGGAACGGCTCCATCGCGGCCGCGACTTCGCGCTCGGAGAGGCCATGACCGGTGTCGCGGATGCGCAAGGCAACCTCGCCGCGGTCAGTGAGGGCGGTCGAGACGATCACCTGGCCACCGGCGGTGGCGAGCCTGATCGAGTTGGAGATCAGGTTCATGGCGACCTGCCGCATCGCGCGCGCGTCCACGCTGACCTGCGGCAGCGCATGGGCGAGCGAGGTGCGGATGATGATGCGTTCGCGGTTGGCCTGCGGCTGCATCACCACGACGCAGGCTTCGATGAGATCGTTGAGGTTGAGGTTAGCGAAATTGAGGTCGAGCTTGCCGGTCTCGATGCGCGACAGCTCGAGCAAATCGTCGATGATGGTGATCACGCGCTCGCCGGAGGCGCGGATGTCCTTCATGTACTCGCCGTAGCGCTCGTTGCCGAGCGTGCCGAAGCGCTCGGAGATCATCACCTCGGCGAAACCGATGATGGCGTTGAGCGGCGTGCGGATCTCGTGGCTGATCCGCGCCAGCATGTCGGCCTTGGCGTTGGCCGCGCCGTTGACGAGATGGCGGGCGCGCGTCAGCTCGCTCTCGCCCTGCTTGCTCTGCGACAGATCGCGGAACACCGCGAAGAAGTTCGGGCCGTCGGGCCGGGTGCGGCCCATGATCATCGCCAGCGGAATGACGCCGCCGTTCTTCTCGCGCCCCAGCGCCTCGCGGCCATGGTCGAGCAGGCTCGATATGTCCTGGTTCTTCAGGCTGTCGAGATAGTCGATGACGATCTGCTGGCTCTCGGGCGCGAACAGCGTCAACAGGTTCGTCTGCAACAAGGCTTCGCCGTCATGGCCGAACAGCGCCTCGGCGCTACGGTTGCAGGCGTAGATGTTGCCCTCGGCATCGAACATGACGATGCCTTCGGCCGTGGTGTCGAGGATCGCGGCGAGATCCTCTGCCTCGGCATCGCCGGCCTCGAGCTCCGGCTCGGGGGCGACGGGAGTCGTTGCAAGCGACTCGGCGATGGCTGTCGCAGCGACGACAGGCGCAGCCTGCGGCAGCGCGCAGATCAGCGCATGCGCCGATAGGCCGTCCCAGTCGATCGTGTGCAGATGCGCCTCGGTGGTCGCGAGCGGCGCTTCGCCGTTCGCCACCGCCGCGCTGATCGTCACCGGTGTGCCTGCTTGCGACGTGCTGCTGGCCGCGGAGACGCCGGGTTCGACATAGAGCGCATCGAGCCCGCCGGCATCCTCCAGCGCGCTCAAATCGGCATAGCCCATGCGCGCGAGGAAGGCGGGATTGGCGTAGAGCAGGCGGTCGAGCCGGTAGATTAGGATGCCCGTCGGCAGCAGGTCGAGCAGTGCGCGGTCGCGCGTGCTGTGGCCGCGTGCGGGCGGAGTGGGTTCGCTGAGCCATTCGGCCGGTCGTTGCGGCGCTTCCGGCTCCGGCATCGGCGGTTCGGACGTCATCGCCGTCGCCAGCGGCTCGGACGTTTCCGCCGCGATCGTCTCTCTGTCGCGTTCGAGGCGCTCGGACAGTTGCCGCGCGAGCTCGTTGAACGCACTGTTCTCGACTGGCGTCAGCGTCGGCGATCTCGTATCGCCGGGCGCTCGGAACGGCACGACATTGGGAGGCGTTTCCACGGATGTTTCCAGACCGGTTGGGTGTGAATTCGCTTCGGTGACGGGTTCGGGCAGTTCAGCTTGAGGCTCAGGCTCTGGCTCGACCACTTCGGCGGACTGACTCTGCAGCACCTCCGGCTTGGTGAGCCGCTCAAAGCGCCGCAGCGCATCGAGCCGGTTGAGGCCGTCGAGATCGCGGCAGACGCCAAAACCCTTGAAGCCCGCAAAGTTGCGCATCCCGTCATAGACGGGAAGTCCCGCGAGCTCGACCGGCAGGTGCTCGCCGCCATCGGCCGGCCAGTTCACGGTGATGCCGGCCCAGGTGTCGTGGCTGGCCAGCGCCGCTGCCACGCGCCCCTCAGGATCGAGCGCGAATTCCTCGGCGATGTCGCGCCAGGGGCGGCCGAAGCCGGCGGCCGTACGCGGGCCGATCAGGCCGATGAACTCGCCCGAGAGAAGCACAAAGCGGCCCTTCGCATCCATCTGCCACAGGAAGCGCAGCGGATGCTGACGCGGTGCGGACGGCTCCGCTTGGCTCGACGGCGGCTCGACCATGCCACCTGTGATCGGCGCAGCCTGCGGCGGCACGATGGCCTCGGCCAAGTTTTCAACCGGAGTTTTGGGCGCGGCTTCGATTGCGTATTCGTTCGTGTCTTCGATCGCTTGTTGGACGGCTTCCTGGACCGGCGCGAGGTCCGGCGCCGCTTCGCTTGCGGGCGCCGCGGGCGCTTCCGCGGTCGTCTCGGTCGGCGTCGGCGCGTCGGCCGGCTCGGCGAACGCATCGAACAGCGCGATACCGAACGGCATTTCGTTTGGCGGCGCGGGCTGTTCATCGTCCGGCGGCGCAGATGAAGCAGCGGGCATTGCGACGTCTTGCGATGGAGCGGCCTGCTGAGACGCGCTCTCCTCAAGCGTCTCAGCCGCAACGTCGTGCGCGGCCTGCACAAGCGCGGGCTCGATCAGCGCGACCAGGCCGATATCGGCGCCAACTCCGACCCGTCGCAGCACCATGTGGCCGATGCCGATCGGGATCCGGGCGCGGCCCTGGGCAAGTGCATCGCGGCGCGCCTGCTCGAGGCCGGCCTCGACCAGATCGCGAAAGCCGAGCAGCGGGCGGGCGGCTTCGCTTGCGCCAGCGAACAGGCCGTCGGGCGCAAACGCCGCCATCGGCACCGCAGCGCCCTCGACCAGCCGGTGCAGGCGCTCGACCAGCGGCATAGTTTTGCCGGCCGGATCCATCGCGGTGACCAGCACGCCGTGGTGGCCATCGGCGAATTCGAGCCGCGCG
Organism: Bradyrhizobium sp. 142; assembly: GCF_023074015.1. Lineage (NCBI taxonomy): Bacteria > Pseudomonadati > Pseudomonadota > Alphaproteobacteria > Hyphomicrobiales > Nitrobacteraceae > Bradyrhizobium > Bradyrhizobium sp. 142. Next base: position 10,630 of record NZ_JADPKQ010000351.1, on the reverse strand, counting down.
CAGGCGCAGGTCATCAGGCCGCCGAGCCGGGCGCCGAAGCCGCGCAGCCGTTCGAGCCGCACCGCGCCGTTGGCCGCCAGCTGACGCGAGAGGCGGACAATCTGGCGGCGATGGACGTCCGCCGGCCCGAAGGGCTTTTGCGCCAGGGCTGCGGCATGGGCCGCGCCAAAGAACTTTGCGCCGACCGGATTGGCCCAGAGCACGCGCGCGCCGTCGATCGACCAGAGCCAGGAGGGCAGCGCCGAGGTCGCGTGCACGGCCAGCCGCGGATCGCCCACGCCTCGCACCTGGAAATCCGAACTAATCATCCAACCGGCTTGTATCTCGCTGTCACGCTTCAGGTGGGGCGGCTGCCGGGAATGACAGCCTTAAGAAAGGGTTAGTATCGCCCGCGGGCGCGGGCAGGTCCACGGCCCCGGTCTAGAAGCAAAGACCTAAAGCCGCGATAACCTTAATGCTGCCGAACCCGCAAGCGGCACCTCGGTCGCATCCGGAGGATTCGCGGGCGGGCCGTCATTCCGGGCCCCGTAGCGCGGGTTCGGTCACCTCTCCCGTTTGCGGAAGAGGTCGACGCGCTCGAAGAGCGCGTCGGGTGAGGGCTCTCTCCCCACCGGGATTGTCCCGCTATGGATGCACCCTCTCCCCAGCCCTCTCCCGCACGCGGGAGAGGGAGCGGACCGCTATCATTGGTTCACGCTATGCGCGCCATCAACCTCGGGTTCCCCTCCCTAGGAACTTCATCCTCTCCGAGATTAAATTTTCGCAGACGCCCTTCAATCACATTGCAGTGCACAATGTTGACATATTAGGCAGAGATGGTGGCGTCGCTGGGCGAGCCATCTTGTTTGTTTCGTGTTTCCAGTCTCCGTACCCGCCAAACTTATGGCCCCGATCGGGCCGGCGGGCGCCAGAAGGCTCACTCCGTTTTTCATCATCGTGAGGGACAACCATGACAGGTGCGACTGATCCGTTTTCTGCCTCGATCATTCCGTTCGAGGTTCCCGAGCAGATGCGTGCGTTCGCCGAAAAGGGCGTTTCGCAGGCCCGCGAGAGCTACGCCAAGTTCAAGGACGCGGCCGAAACCCACAACGGCACCGTCGAGGCCGTGTTCACCTCGGCCAGCAAGGGCGCGAGCGAGTATAGTGCCAAGCTGCTGGAGTTCATGAAGGCCAACACCACGGCCCAGTTGGACTTCGCCCAGGAGCTGTTCAGCCTCAAGTCGCCGTCCGAAGCACTGGAGCTGTGGACCGGCCACACCCGCAAGCAGCTCGAGACCTTCCAGGCCCAGGCCAAGGAGCTCGTCGAGATCGGCCAGCGGGTTGCGAATGCGACCGCCGAGCCGATCAAGGCCTCTGCCTCGAAATTCTACCCGCCCGCGGCTTAAGCGAAGCGGCGTTGAATTGATTAAGAAACCCGGGCCGTGAGCCCGGGTTTTGCTTTGGAAATAACGCTGCTTGAAGCGTCGATTTGGGGGTCTTGCGGCCTTGCCAAAAACGCCCGTTGCACCTAGTTTCCGCCCCGTCCAGCCCCCTTGGTTCTCGGCCCGTTCAAGGCGCTTCCCGAGGCGGCTCGCGAGGATGCAGTTGTAGCTCAGTTGGTTAGAGCGCCTGTCTGTGGAACAGGAGGTCGGTGGTTCGAGCCCACCCAACTGTACCATGCTGCAAGATTCCCCTGCAATCCCGGCATCTTACTGATAGACCTAACGTATTTGCGCTGCCTAAATACAAAAGGCTGCACAAATGGCATTGCGAATGATCGCGTTGAATCGACTTCCAGACAATCGATGGTTTGCTCGAAAGGTCATCCCAGAGGACGTGCGAGAGGCGTACCAGCGTCTATACGGCCATAAGCGTGAAGCCCACTTGAAGCTCCCCGCTGATACGCCACGGCATGAGGCCAAGGCCCGCCTCGGTGAATGGGCTGCTGACGTCGAAACACGCATTGCCACGCTTCGCGCTCAGCGGAATGGCGAAGGCCAGCCGCTCACCAAGCTCAACGCAATCGCGCTGGCGGGCCGGTGGTACACTTGGTTCGTAAAGCACCATGAGGGAGAACCGGGGAAGCCGAAGTATTGGCGAGACTTCAGCGATCACCTTGTGTGGAACGTGATCCGCCCCGAGGCGCCCGATGATTACGAGGAAGACCCGAAGACCGATCCTCAATGGGAATGGGCTAAGGAGCCTGAGGTTCGCGGGGCGGTGCGGCCACAAATAGCCGAATTGGGGCGGGTCGCGACGTTCCTCGCTGGTGAAGGAATAGCACTGAACGCCGCTGCATACGCCCTGTTCGTGGACGCGGTTAGCGATAACCTCTTGCCTGCAATCACGTTGCTGGAGAAGCGCGCGAACGGCGATTATTCACACGATGAAACGCCGAGTACCTTCCCGCCCTACACAGACGGTCCCGCGCGTGCGTCGGGTGTGAGCTGCTGGGACCTTTTCGAGGCTTTCGTTCTCGCAACGAAACCAGCGCCCAAGACGGTGACGCGATGGCGCGCCGTGTTTCTTGAAATGCAGCGCGAATTTGCCGAAGTAGGGGCCGAGGGGATTACCGAGGATGCGGCCCGCAAATGGATACAGGGCCTCATCTTCGAGAAGCGTCAGGCAATCACTGTTCGGGAGGTTTGGCTCTCATCCTCCCGACGTGTGTTCGCTTGGGCGCGTGAGCATAAGCGCATCCGTGACAACCCGTTCAAAGAAGTGAAAGTTGACGTGCGCCGCAAGGCACAAAGGCGCGAGGACGGTCGGAATTTCACTGCGGCTGAGGCCCGGATCATTCTCAAGGCGAGCCTCGGGTATGAGAAGCCGAGCACCCCCACAGAGAGAACGCGGCGTTGGGTGCCGTGGCTCTGTGCCTACTCGGGAGCAAGATCAGGCGAGGTCACCCAGTTGCGCGGCATCGACATCGAAAATCGCGACGGCATCAATGTGATGAGAATTACGCCGGATGCAGGCACGACAAAGACAAGCAAAGTTCGCATTGTGCCACTACACGAGCACCTTATCGCTCAAGGTTTTATCGAGATGGTGCAGTCGGTGGGGAAGGGCGCGCTGTTCTACAATGACAAGACGCCGCAGAAGGTGAGCAATGACCCGCTGAAGCCCACGCGGTCCCGCGCTGATACCGCTCGTGCCCACCTCGGCACTTGGGTGCGCAGCTTGGGGGTTGATGATCGCGACATCGGTCCCAACCATGCTTGGCGCCATCTCTTCAAGAGGATCGGTGACGAGGTTGGCATGCGTGAGAAGATGAACGATGCGATAACGGGGCACACGCAGGCTACCGAAGGCAGAAAGTATGGGGCACCAAGCGTGCAGGCTATGGCCGAGGCCCTCAACAAGTTCCCGCTCTACTCGGTAGAGTAGCCACCAATCCGATCGAGGCGGGACGCTTGCCGGATGGATCACCGGATTTGTATTTCCGGGGATTTTACTGCTGGAACAGCGGTGCGCCACGAGTGCGTGAAGGGAGGAAGTATATGTAACCGACTTTCATCGCAGTAACTGCGCAAGAGATGAGGGATGGCCCCTCGGATTCGGATTGCAAGATCAGAATCCAAACCGGCACAAGCTGCGTCGGCCCAACGGCCGGGGTGGTGAGCGTTGTGAGAAAAGTCGGGCCTTGAGCCCGGCAGGTGAGCCTCGGGAAGGCGAATGGAAATAAACCGTTGATGACGCATCGAAACAGCAATCAGATGTTGTCTAAACCGAGGGTGCGCTATTCCCTTGGGATAAAGCTTGGCGAGTGCCTGATCTATTGGCCAAGCGGCAACCGGTGTTTAGACGGCGCGATCCCGACGGCAGGCTCTTGCGTGGAACGTGGGAACCTGCGCCATGATGCCAAGGGAGCCCCCGAAGACGGAAGACCCGTTGAGGGCAGAGTACCGATGCATGGTGCAGGGGCGGACGGGTTCGCAGTAGTGATGAAGCCCGGTAACGCGGGTGGACCGAAGGGACCCGATCTTCTTGCTAAGGACGAAGGTCAACCAGAAATGGGAGGAGCCGATGTCTGAAGCAAAGCCGTACAATATTTCCAAACACCTCGTTTGGGACGCTTGGAAACGAGTGAAATCGACCCTGGAGGAGAGAACACGCGGAACCCCGCAGGGTTCTTCGGTCTCGCCGCTGCTCGCGAATTTGGTACTGCATCATGCATTCGATTTATGGATGCAAAGGACATTCCCGTGTCTCTGCTTCGAAAGATACGCAGACGATGCGATCGTCCATTGCAGGACTGAAAGCGAGGCCCTAGCCGTCATGGAGGCGATTAGAAGGCGCCTCGCGGAATGCGGTCTGGAACTCCATCCGGAGAAAACCCGGATCGTCTACTGCAAGGATAAGATGCGCCGAAAAGAGTACGAACACATCACGTTCGACTTTTTGGGGTATACCTTCAGACCACGGGCCGCGCGAGACCGGCGAGGTGGCCTCTTCCTGAGCTACCAGCCGGCGATCAGCACCAAGGCAGCAACGAAAATCCGGCAGACGGTTCGCTCGTGGCGGATCGCCAGCACTCGGAATAATCAGAAGCTGGAAGACTTGGCAAAGTTGATCGATCCCAGTGTAAGGGGCTGGCTAAATTACTACGGGCGGTATTATCGCTCGGAGTGTGCTCAGGTCCTTCGGCACATTAACGTGGTGCTCGCTCGATGGGCGAGGTGGAAATACAAAGGGTTGAGACGTCGGCAAAGATCCTCGATGCATTGGTTGGGAAGGTTGGCGAGACGTCAGCCGGACTTACTATATCTGTGGCGTGTCGGCATTCGACCAGCGGTTGGAAGGTAGAAGCCGGATGAGGTGAGAGCCTCATGTCCGGTTTCGTGAGCGCCTCGGGGTGAGATTCCCCGGGGCGACTCGACAAGTGGGCAGCAAGACGCTTGGCATTGCGAGCTTCTACCTTCGCGCCGTCTGCATGAACCGTAATCTGTGGGGCGTCGAGAATCTCGAACAAATCACGATCCAGCACTCGAAATTCGCTGCGCAACGTTTTGCGCATGAGGCCGCACCAGCCCTGACGAGCTTCGCCAATTCGTCGCCTGCTCCGTTCATCGCCGGTATCAAGGCCGCCCGGGAGCGGATCGTTGCCCGCACAGACGATGACCGGGAGAGCTTTCTCCGCAGGGGCGGGTTTTCCAAGTCCGAGACCTCGAAAATTATCGAAACCGTTCTGGGCGAGGAAAATCGCAAGCCGGAAAGCATCTTTGATTTCGTGCAGGGCATCACCGCATTAGCTCGCGGCAAGGCTCATCAGGACACGCGCCTTGAACTAGAAGGCAAAGCCAAGCGCTTGATGGAGCGTGCAATCTGACACTGTGAGCCGCGCAATCGGGAACGTTGCGCGGCTTCGCTTGATGCCCGTGCGCCGCCGCCGATCCGGCAAGCCGGATCGGCGGCGGCGACGCGTATCCGCGTCCGGCGCTCGCCAGGCCTTCGGCCCGGCTCGCGGAGGCGCCACTTAGGCAACGCTTCCATCGAGCCAAGATCGAACGGCTCGCTTTGACCTAACGCCCCCGAATTCTGATATGCTGGCGCTTCCCAGCACGAGGAAGGATTTTCTTTGCGTTGATCGTCCGAAGACCACGTATCGATGAGCTGTCAGGCCTCTCCGATCTTTGCTTCAGGTCTAAGGCTGTGTGGAGCTATGATCAAACGTTCCTGGAGGCATGCCGGGGAGAGCTATCTTTCGGTCAGCACGACCTTGAAGAGACCCATGTCGCTGTTGCCGAACAGAACGGAGGAATTCTCGGGGTCATGCAGGTCAAAGTCAGTTCGGGAGAAGCTGAATTGTTGAAGCTCTTCGTCGAGCCGCACGCACTCCGAAAGGGCACAGGGAGGGTGCTCTTTGCCTGGGCAGCCGAGGTCTCAAGGAGAAAGGGCGCAAGCCGAATGGTTATCGAGGCCGATCCCGATGCGGCGCCGTTCTATAGTAGATTGGGAGCACGTACTGCTGGAGAGGCTCCATCGGGCTCCATACCAGGTAGGCTGCTACCGAGGCTTACGTTTGATCTCTAGCCGCATATCCCCGCGTCGGCGCCGTTCGCCTTCTTGATCGTGCTCTGACTCGAATCAGAGCCGCTTCGGCGTAAGCAGCGTCTACTTGCTCTTGCGACTGGGACGAATCCGTTTTCGGCCCTTGGCTAATGGCTTAGGAGTCGCGGCTCCTTTAGGAGGCTGAAGAAAGAATTCTGATAACTGAACATCTAGCGTTTCGGCTAATCGTTCGAGCAGATCAATTGTTGGATTCTCGGTTTGTCGCTCGAGGCCGCTCATATATGAGCGATCGATCCCGGCATCATACGCCAATTGCTCTTGCGGAATACCGCGATCGACGCGTATTCGGCGAACATTCCAGGCCACGAGCGCACGAGCTTTCATGCGCAAAAGCAGCCATTCTGTAGGCCATCAAACCACTGGCTATAACCGATCTATTCCGATAGTTTAGTCTTGGGTTTCAATCGAATGCCGTAGATATACATGAGTGGGCCATCATTAGATCCGGACGTCGCAGATATTGCTCCAAATGAGCCGGTGCTGACGGCCTATGATGAACAGCATGTCGTCACGTACATTCGCCTTCTGCAGGCGGAGGGCGAGGGGGCGGACTGGCGCGAAGTGACCCGAGTGGTCTTGCATATCGATCCGGAGCGAGAGCCTGATCGTGCGCGGACCGCATATCAAAGTCATCTTGCGCGCGCCAAATGGGTGACCGAGCAGGGGCGCCTCTTGCGCGGCGCCGGCTCAAATTAGAAGAAGATCGCCGCTTAGAGATCGCAGCCAGAACGATTTTCTCCCGCTAGCCGGTGGTCATTCTCAAGCACCACGTGGTGCCAAACTAGGGGCTTCCTACAACCGCCTCGTTCATAATTATTGCGCCACAGTCCTTGTTAGCTGCGTGCAAATGGGGCGGAAGCAATGCCTGGGTTCGACTGGCGGTCGCCGGATTCCTACAAGAAACTACAAGACGCCGAAATCACCGACATCGCCTGGGAATGTCTTCGCCGCAATGCGGACTATCGACGCGACTTTGAGGCGATGATCGCTACCAGCCCAGATGGCGAGGTGACCGCGGCGTTCAGGAGGAGGTGGGGCATCTGCTTTCGCCCATGACCCCCAGCGGTCCTTCGACGAGCAGACAATCTTTTGGGCGCCTGAGGTTCTAGCGACAGTCGTTCCGGTCACGGTCGCCTCGGCCGCCGATCGCAGTTCGGCCTCTCGGCCACTGCTCGACCTTACAGCGGGGGAGGTACGCCGCGCCGCCGACGGCTGGCACGCCGTGCTGCGCATCGGAGCGATGGATCACCGTGTCTGGTCCAAAGAGCCTCCCGTGCTCGGCGGGTCATACGCAGCCGAATTGCCGTTTAATGGCGATTTGGAAGCGCGCGCCTATGCAGCCCGGCGGCTGTGGCGCGCAATGAATGGACGCGCGGCAGGTCCTGCCTTTCACAAATTATCTAAACAGCGGCGCGAACGTCTGAGCGCCGCGATCCGTGCGCTCGATGCTCGCAAGCGCTGTTCGGCAAAAAGCGCATCCCTGATCGCGCCTGGAAGACGCACGATTTGCGCAATCGAACAGTCCGCCTGGTGAAAGGCGGCCTCGCGTTGGTACGCGGAGGTTACCGCAAACTTCTGCGGCCCGGCCGCAGGGACGAATAGCCCCTCGGTCGACGGGTATCGAAAATCATACCCCCAATATTCGGCATCCCCCTCCGAGACCGCGCTTTTCCATGATGACCGCACACACGCCGACGCCGCCATGCGCGGTGCGCTGTCACCTTGGAGTGCTCAAATGCCCGATCCGATGGCCGATCTACCCCCGCGCTTCCTGCGGACACCGGAAGCCGCGCGCTATATCGGCCTCTCCGATCGCACGCTTGAGAAGCACCGCACGTACGGCACCGGGCCAACCTATCGGAAGATTGGTGGACGTGTCGTCTACGCCGTAGATGACCTGAAAGCGTGGGCCGACCTCGGCGCCAAGACGTCGACGTCGGATCCCGGCAACGGCACCGTGCTGCCGGCCAAGAAGCATCCTGTGCTGCGCCCATATGCGGGCCAGGAACGTCGCTGATCGCCGGGTGAGAGCAGTGACCATGCGGCGCAAACACCATTCCGAGCGCGACCAGCTTGAGCTCTTTCGGGCGTTGCCCGGCGATCTCGCGCCCCGCGACTTTCTCGCTCGCAAAAACGAAGCGGATTGTGCCGATCGATTTCCGCGCTGGCGCAATCGCAATTCGTGTCGAAGCCGTGCCGGAACACGGCATGGCAACCATCTGGGATGCAGACGTTCTGATCTGGGCTGCTTCCCAGATCGTCGAAGCACGTGACGCCGGCTTGAAGACGTCGCGCCTGATGGCTGCAACGCCTTACGAGATTCTGACGTTTGTCGGTCGCGGCACCAGCGCACGCGACTATGACCGCCTGAAGGCCGGTCTGGACAGGTTGCAGTCAACGACAGTACTGACTTCCATTCGCCAGCCAGCAGAGCGACGACGGCACCGTTTCTCGTGGATCAACGAGTGGAAAGAGACCGCTGATGCAAACGGTCGTCCGTTTGGGCTCGAGCTGATCCTGCCGGATTGGTTCTATGCGGGCGTCATCGATGACGCACTCGTGCTGACGATCGACCGCGCCTATTTCGAACTGACGGGCGGGCTTGAGCGGTGGCTCTATCGGCTCGTGCGCAAGCACGGCGGCCGGCAAAACGGCGGCTGGAGTTTTGACCTCGTACACCTGCATGCCAAATCCGGCATCCTGTCGCCGCTCAAGCATTTTGCTTACGACGTACGGCAGATCGTCCTAGCGCCAGATGTTGCCCGGCTATCACCTCGTGCTCACGCGCGCCCCGAACGGTACCGAGCGGCTGAACTTCGCACCAACGCCCGTCGGTCCCCTAACTAACGGGCACGCTTGTGCCGCCGCGGTCTCGTTCCAAATTCGGAGGACAACCTGTGAATCAGCTCGTGCTGTCGGGGACCGCAACCCTCGTGCTATCGAGGACCCGATCCTCATGCTATCGGGGACCGGAATCGAGCTTAAGAGCTTGTTTCTCCGCGCTTTCCAGCCGCTCTAGCGGACAGCCGCAGCGAAGCCCGCCTAGGTAGCTAACCAACACCGCGAGTAAGACGTCAGTCAGGACGGTCCAGGACGCCCATTGGAGGTATCCGCCGCAGTCGGCCGAGTTCCATGACTACGGTCATACGGGCAGCTAACGCGGAGCCGCGCTCGGTGAGGAATACGTAGCGGCGCCGAAGGTCGCCCTGGGAGCGTCTATCATTATCCTTCACAACCAGAAGGCCGAGGCCGTCACGCGGATATTTTTCGTAGTCAGGACCCGCAGATGATGCGAGATGGTCTGAGGTTCGACACCGCACCTGAGCGCCAACGCGGACACCGTTAGTCCCTCCTCAGCCCAAACCGCGAGGGAGGAATGTGGGTCGCCTGCGCAATGGTCAGGCGATCATACAGCTCAAGCAACACATGTATCGCTGTGGCGAAGCGGAAGACCAAGGTTCGCTCCAGCGTTGCGAGTTGACAGTATTGATTCCTAAGCTCGTCAGGCACGTCATGCTCCTCCGCCAGCGTGAAAAGGATGAGTGAAGCATGGCGCCGTCGCAAATAATACGCGACGAGGTGGCAGTTACTTCGCAGACAAGCCGTTGGTCATGATCGATGCCGAGCGAATGCACAGGAGCGAAGGCGCTCTTGGTGTTGTCGGCATCAAGAGTTCGGGCCACTTGCCGAACACCGTGCAGCAATTTACCTGTCAATCGGCGTTCGACTGGGACCCCCTATCGGCATCCAAAAGGGACCCCTTTGATCGGCGTGCTCTGCTGGTAGCGCTCGGGTCGTCGGAGCTGGTCGGGGTTGCGGAGACGGCGCGAGCGCGGGTTGTTTGAACATCGTCGCGGCTTTTGAATCGCCAGCTGTCGTTGCCGGTCTCGAGGATGTCGCAGTGATGGGTCAATCGGTCGAGTAGCGCGGTGAGGTGCGCTCGTAGAGCCGGCTGATGAGATGGAACAGGAGCTGACCGCCGGATTGTGCGAACGGCAGATAGCCCAGCTCGAGAACGATGAAGTCCATGCGGGTCAGATGCTCGGCGAGCCGTCCCTGCCGACCGTTGCGGGTTTCGGTCTCGAGCCGGTTGACGAGGTCGACGACGTTGTAGAAGCGTCCTCTAGCGCCATCGCGGATGCAACTTCTGGCGATGGCAATGGCCAGGTGTGTTTTGCCTGTACCGGTGCCGCCAACCAGCACGACGTTGCGTTGTTGGGCGATGAAGCCGCCGCCAGCGAGATCATTGACGAGAGTCTGATTGATCGGCGTGCCGTCGAACTGGAAGTCGGCGATGTCCTTGGCGAGCGGCAGCTTGGCAATGGTGAGCTGGTATTTGATCGACCTGGCTTGCTTCTCGTTGATCTCGGCGTTGAGCAGGTCGCCGACAATGCGCTGAGGTTCGTGCTGGCACTTAACGGCAGTTGCCATGATCTCGTCGAAGGCAGCCTTCATGCCGTAGAGCTTGAGTTCGCCCATGATGCGGCGCGACAATCAAGATGGGAATCCCGCGACAATCAGGATGAGAATGCGCCGCTGCCGGGGTGACGAAGGGAGGGCGTAGCCCGACCGGAGTTACC
>NZ_JADPKQ010000013.1:0-14103 GCF_023074015.1 Bradyrhizobium sp. 142 | reverse complement strand
CCCGGCCGACAACCTCATCAGCATCGGTCGCGTGATGGAACAGCAGTCACTCCAAAGGTAGTCCACTTCCAGCGCAATCTTGGCCTCACATCGCCCCGCCGCCCCCCGCCGGGGCTTCTTATTGTCTGCATGGTTGACCGCGCCCATCAGAACCGCGATTTTTGCGCCGGAGTGTAGCTCGGCGCTCAGCAGGCTTGGCTCCAGTTGGCGGCCTCTTGTCTGCCCCTGATCGCAGCGAAGGGCTCAATCCTCAGGGCGTTGGAGCTTGCCGCAGCGTTCTTGGCCGAGGGCCGCAGAGGTCGACATGCTCGGAACCGAGAGCGTAGCCCGAAATATCTCCAAAAGACGCACGCCAGACCGTGTTCGGATAGCTTCCGGCGCACACCAAATGTGTCGTATCGGATGCATAATTGACGCAGCGCTTTAGACACTGCCTCGCCAGCGCAGCTTGGCGATCGGGGCAGTTCAGGCCGGTTCTTTTGTCTTCGGCCCTCCCGGCGTCGTCCTCAAAAAAGCAGTCCCGCAACTGCGCATTTCCGGTCAACACGTTTACGCATTGAGCGGTCGCGTCGCCGACCTGTGCCTTGGTCGGCTTCACCAATGGGCACTCTGGGGGAATCTGAGCTGGGGCCACGTAGGTACGCGCTGGCCGGCGGGCGAGCACGGGGGCTCTGTGCTTGCGCACCGCGGACCCATGTGACGGCCCTCGAGGATCTTCGGCGCAGGCGATAGGAATGCATCTGGTCCACAGCGGACCGCTGCTCACGCACCGATTGGCGTCTGGCGCGCAGCCGGTGGGGCAACAGGTTTGCGCAGACGCGGGCGATATCACCGCATATGCCAAAACCAGGATTGGCACCTTGAGATGGCGCATGTTCCCCGCACCAGACAGCTAAGCGGCGCTCGACTTGTCCTTTTCAATCGCGCTCATTCTTTTCTTGTCATCTCCATCCTGGCCGCCAATGCCCGAGGAGGCCTTGTTACCGCCGCCACCTCCAGATCGGGAACCTTCCTCTCCGGAATGCGCGATCTTGGACCCCTTTGCGTCACCCGCGTTCTCGCCGGCACCCCCGCCAGAGTCCCCACCACTGCCGCCGGATGATGAATGCTCCTTGGTCGAGTGCTCCTTGGTCGCGCTGTCTGGATCATTGTCGAAGACTGAATGACTGCTGCCGCCGCCGCTGTATCCTGCTCCGTCTTGGGCGCCGGAACGTGCGATGGCTGTTGACGTCAACGACGTCGACAGGAGTAGACTCATCGCTGGCGGGGTTACGGCAGCAAACCTGCCACACGTCTTCAAGAACGCCCGGCGGTCTTCGTCTTCTTCTCTTGTGGGCATTAGTATCCCCTGGACTGACTGCGACTGTTTAACTTAAACCGAAATTAAATAAATTAAACCACGTTAATTGGTTCAATCACGAAAAGTTACGTTCTGGTTTTCCTGCCATTTGTTGTGCCGCCTGCCGCGCAGCGGCAGAAGTTCTGGATCAGGGTGAAGAACCGCAGCCACCACCCTTGGCGAATGCCGAGCTGCTGGATCCGGTTGGCGCTGAGGTATATTGCGGCAACAAGTCGGGGTCAGTCGCTACCATGCTGTATCGAATTTCGGTTGCCGTGGCGTGGGCTTCTCTTGCCTTTATCACCTACGCAAGTCTGTCTCCAATCCACGACAGGCCTCAACTGAGCAGTTCGGCCAACATCGAACACGTCGCGGCCTTTGCGTTCCTAGGTTTCGCATTTTGTGCCGCGTACCGGGACAGGATGACGCTGGTGTGCAGCGTGGTGCTTGGTAGCGCAGTGGTGCTGGAATTCTTGCAAAAGATGACGCCAGATCGCCATGCTAGATTGCTGGATGCGTCCGAAAAGGTCGTTGGCGGGTTGCTCGGGATTTTGCTCGCCAGCATCGCTTTACGCCTGATCGAGCGCTGGACGGCTGCGTCTGATGTCTAACGGTTCTTGCGGATTTGCCGCGTTCATGAGGCGCTGCGGACCACGCCAGCGGTCGCGCCGGTCTGGACCATTGGCGATTTGATCGATGCCGTGCTGCCGCTGGAACCGAACCGCGGTTGTTCGACTGCGATAGGAAGCTGTCAGCAGCAACTGCAACATTGCTCGTGCAGCCTTATACTTGCGCTTCAGGCCTGTATGCCCGGCGCCAGCCATAATTAGATTTCCCAATTGGTCCGACACGGATCACCGCCACACGCGGCCGCGCCTGGTTATCGCGCTGTCGAAAAAGCAAATTCGTTGGCAGTCATGACATGCCCGGCGCCTGAGAACGGTTATTTTCAAATAAGCAAGAATCCGCCACCAGCTCCGACGGAGAGCCTTCCGCACAAACCCGGCCATTTTCAATGCAGACTATGTGGTCTGCATCGAGCACGGACTCAAGGCGATGGGTAATAAGCAACAAGGTTCGGCCCTTCAACCGCAGCTGGATCGCACGTCGAACGTTTTCCTCCAGGGTTCGATCGAGCGCACTCATCGCCTCGTCAAGGATGAGGATCTTCGGATTGCGGACAATTGCACGTGCAAGAGCAAGCCGCTGACGCTGACCGCCAGAGAAGCGCAGGCCATGCTGCCCTATCCAGGTGTCGTATTTGTCGGGCAACGCCTCGACCACTTCTGAAATGCCTGCCACCCGCAGCGCTTGCAGAATCTCATCCTCGGAGGCGTCAGCCTTCGCCATCCGAATGTTCTCGATCACCGTACCTTCGATGAGGTCGACATCCTGGCCGGCGATTGCAAGCATTCCAAGCCAATCGGTTCGGCGGACATCTTCGAGAGGTCGACCGTCAACCCGCACAATACCTTCGGTAGCCGAATAGAGCCGAAGCAGCAGATTTACTATCGTGGTCTTGCCTGCCCCGCTGGCACCAATGAGCGCAGTGGTTTTGCCCGCAGGAATGTCAAAGGAAACATCTGAAAGAGCGGGATCAGATCTGGCATCATAGCGGAAAGTCACGTTGCGGAATGAAATACTGTCACTCAGCGTATTCGCAGTAAGATACCCGGCCTTCGGGTACTCCTTGTCATCTGTCGACAGCATGTGTCTGATGGACCGAAGCTGCGGCTCGATCTGCGCCATATACAGCAAGTTCCCTTCCAGATCTCGCATATGCGGCTGCAATCGATAGAGCAACGCGACCGCGGTCAGGCTCGTCGCGAAGCCGATTCCCCATAAGTCAGCGAACGCGATTACGACAAACAGCACGACAAGATACCCCACCTCCGTCAGAGGCGAGACCAGGGCGGATAGGCGCGCAAGCCGCAGCGCGACCTGTCGGGCCTGCGTCGAAGCCTGCTCGAAGCGCTTCTGGTGAATCTCCTCCTGGCCATATGCGCGGATCGTGCGCATACCCTGGAGTGTCATCAGCATATGCTCACCCAGTCTTTGATGAACCAGCTTTACGCCGGTGCCCAACTGCTGGATGGGCAACGAAAGATGACGCAATCCGGCCGATACAAGCATTGAGGCCGCGATGGCGAGGACGGTTACCTTGATCGAGAGCGCCAACAGAAAGGACGCGAAGAGAAAAATCGAACATGAGCTCACGATAATGCGGGTAAGGCTGGCGTATGCCCCGGAGATCACCCAGGTCTCGGTTCCCAACACCTCCATGAGGTATGCTTCGTCATGGCGTTGGAAGAACGAATACGAAGTCGACAGATACTGCAGATGAACGCGGTTGCGCGCGACTTCATTGATCTTCTCTCCAACACGCGCACTGATTAGTGTATTGATGAAGGAAAGAGCACCACGAGCAACAATGAGAAAGAGCAGAACGACAGCAGTTTCTGTCGAGCTGTGAAACCAGTTCACCGCATACCGGAGCGCTTCGCCCAGGAGGCCGTTGGTCGACGTCGCAAGCTCCACCTGCCCCATAGCGAAATAGAAGAACAGGAGCACGAGGGTAATCCCGACCGTCTCCGCCAACGATGCAGCCAACCCGAGGACAATCAGCGCTGGCGTCACCCAACGGGGCAACGGCGCAAGCTTGAGCAGCTTGAACAGTTCGACCAACGCTGCGCGGCGAGCGGCTCTCGGTCTTGCATTGTCTGCGTTCTCTGTCATGGCGATTGATTTGGATCGCCGATAGCAAACGACGAAAGCGGGTGTCGAACCGACCTGCGATGCTGATGACGCCATTTCCACCGGATTTCGGAGACGACATCCCGCGGCACATCGTGCACACAGACCCTGAGCGCCAGCAAGGGATTCCGTCTGCACAGGAGTCCAACGATTGAAGCGAAGTACCACAACTGACCGCTCGTCAGAGCCCTCCGGAGCAGCCAACGCGCATAGCTTCTGAAGCCTTGCTCAAGCAGCGGCCCGCGCCCGGGATGCCGCGTCATTATCTCATCGGCGACCAGCATCCACGACCGGAACATCCGGGGCATGTTGCTTGACATGTTGTTCGGAAGGTAGCGATAGCCGATCTGGTACTCCGGCACGACCGCGAAATGATACGCCTCCGCGACACGGCAATAGAACAGCAGATCTTCGCAGCCTTCAGCGCCCGATGCCCGGAGTCCGCTCTCGAAACCTCTTGCAACTATGAGGGCTTCCCGGCGAACCAGTGCCGAGCTGCCGTTACCAATGAAATTTCCCTGACAGAGATAGTCTAGTACCTGGCCCGCATGGAACACGGGATCGGACCTGGCACTTACGCAACTATCGGCGTCGATCCAATCATACCAGCTATAGACCAGACCTGTCCTTTTGCCTCCATCGAGCAAAGCCCGAAGTTGTTGCTCAATCTTGTCGTGCGTCCAGAGATCATCGGCATCAATGAACGCGACGAAGTCCGCGCGCGCCACCTGCCAGCCCGCATTCCGGGCGGCCGCCACCCCTGCATTATGCTGTTCTATGATGGATATTCGAGGATCCTCAGCCAAATTCCGCCGGACGACCGTAATGGTATTGTCGGTGGAGCCGTCGTCCACGACTATGATTTCCAGCTCCCGATGCGACTGGGATCTGACGCTGCGAAGCGTCTCGTCGATCGTTGCACTGGCGTTGAAGGCGGGAATAACCACACTGACCAGAAGCGCACCTATACTCATTGATACTGCTCCAGGCAGCGCGCGAATGTGTCCAGCGTAAAATCTCCTCTGACCTCGATTCGCGGCAGATCCAACAGATTGTCCTTCAGTGTTGCGGCCCGCCCGACCGTGTTGAACAGAGTTTTGTAACCACATTCGGCGGCGAGAATTTCAAGCCGCTGATCGATAGAGCCAAAAGGCGCGGCAAGCGACGTTATCGATCGCCCAAGCCACTGTTCCAACTGGGCGCGAGATCGCGTCAGTTCCTCGGCGAGACCCCGGGTCGCAAGTTGCTCGCTCCGCGGGTGACTCGCCAAATGACTGCCAAAGGATACGCCTTCGGCGGCAAGCGTGGCGATCCTGGTCGGCGCAAGCAGCGAAGCGGGCTGTCCAAACGGCGCATCCCACTCCGCTCGCTTTCCTACGAAGTCGGTCGCAACGAATACCTCTGCCGAGAAATCGTTTGCCTGCAGGATCGGCCACCCATGCTCGGCGAAATCTTCGTAGCCATCGTCGAAGGTGATCAGCACCGGCCTGCCGACGAACGGATGATTGTTTGCCACGAACCAGGCGAGCTGATCCGAATTGATCGTGTGGTAGCCATTTCGGCGTAGCCACAGCATCTGGTGCCCGAACGCATCCGGAGACAAGCGGTATCGCGCCAGTTCGCCTGGTCCTTCCGCCGCAATTCGGTGGTACATCAGGACCGGAGCGTGCGTGCGTCTTTCGGATTGCGCGACGTCAAACCTGCGCGCCACGGCCCCACCCCACACGATGGACCGCGCAACCTCTACCTCGATCGGCGCGTCGATCGCCGCGCATTTCACCTGTGTGTCAGCGAGCGCTTCGCCCGGGAGTAACCGCCTGAACCGATCGATACGGTACAGCTCCGTCTCGATCGATGTCTCCAGGGCAAGTCCGGGTACGCCCTGGATAATTCGCGTGATCGTCTCCGCCCCATACGGACTCTCCCAGTCGAGCCCCGTTCGCGACATGTTGTCCTTCAGCACAAAGGTATGGGTCGCCACAAGGTAACCGCCAGGACGCAGCGCCTGCACCAATCGCTTCGCGACCGATTCTAGTTCGGCCTCGTCATCAAGGTAGTAAAGGACCTCGGAGCAGACGATCAGATCGATGTCCAGTGGGAGCGGATCGGCGGACAAATCCAGTTGACAGAATTCAATATTCTGATGCCCATTGCATCGGACACGAGCGCGATCGAGCGCCTTGGTCGAAATATCGGCGGCACGGAGGCGTCTGACCCTGCGGGCCAATTGGCGCGTGAAGTGTCCTTCCGCACACGCGAGCTCGAGCGCGTGATCCACTGGCTGGTCTGGAAGAAGCTCGAGCTGCCGGGTGTACTTTTCCTGTTCATACGGCGAACCGTAGTTCCAGGGATCCTCTTGCTCGAAGAGATCCTCCCAAAATTGCTTGCGTGCGGTGTCTCGCGATCCTCTGGCACATCGCGTCCGACTGCTGGAAGCGGAGATACGGGGGATGGCACGCGACTGCGCCTCACGTGAAGCCCGCGAGGCCAACTCGCGTAGCCGCCCCCGGTGAGTATCTCGGCCGTCTCGTATGAAAGATCGAACCCGTTCGGTCCGCTTGTGGAGTGCGATTTTCGCCCGCACCAGGCTTCCGATCTGGTCTTTGACCTGCAAATGAACGAGGCCATTTGCAGCCAGCGAGATCCAGAAGCGGCCGCCGACAATGCCGAGGACACCAATATCGACCAGCGTCAGGATGCGCGGGCCATCGCAGAGATAGACGTAGAATCGATCAACAGTCCCGATTGGGCGGATAGGGCGGATATGGCGAAGGTCAACGCGCGTGCCGAGCGTCAATGTGAAGACCCTGGGCGCCGAAAGGTCGTCATACTCGAGCACTTTCCGCTCAAACCTGTATTGGCACTTTCGCCCCGCCGCGGGATCGTTCCACGCACGACCGATTGCCAAGATGAGGCCGGTTACGCCCTCCCCGTACTGCGGCCACCGTTCCGCCAACTTGGCAGGCACCGTTCTTGCCCCGACCATGACGGCTTCGAGCAGGACGGTGGTGATCTCGTCCGCCGACGTCTGGGTCTTTGGAATGTCCCTGAGCGTTTCCAGCGATGGATCGCTAGCGTTCCTGCGGCCGCATTCAAATCCGGCACACCAGAGCGCGAAATACGCGTACGCTGCCGCGGCGCTGCCGTATGCAGTTGATGCTCCACCCCGATGTGCGGGTGCCGGCTCGCTGACGCGATCATCGATCGAAAATCCGCGCGCAATGACCACCTGCGCGTCGGACAGCATCCGTTTGACGTCTCGTGTCAGAGAACGGTCGCTTGTTCGATAATAGCTCAATTTCTCATCGACATGGATCCACCTGCCGCCGCAGCGAGCGATCCGTTGCCACAGGTCCCAGTCTTCGCACGTGCGGAGACTGGTCTGAAAGCCACCGACCTTTGCGACCGCGCTCTTTAGGACGAGCACGCCATGGATGAACGTGGCACATGTGCGGGCGAAACGCTCAAATGCGTTGTCCTGTATGGACGGGTCGCTCCGAACCGGAGTCTCACCACCGTCCGGCATGACCCGGCAACCATTGCAATAGGCGGCCACTGCCGAGGAGTCGAGATCCAGCGCAGCATTCATCCGTGCGAGGAAGGATCGATCGATCCAGTCATCACTGTCCAGGAAGAGTATTCGTTCGCCGGTCGCGTTGGAGATTCCCTTGTTGCGCGCACCAGACGCTCCGCGAGCGTTGGACCGAAGGGCCACAAAGCGAGGATCCCGCGCCGCATATTCAGCAATAATTTCGAAAGTGGCATCGACTGAATCATCGTCCACGACGAGCGCCTCCCAGTTAGGGACGCTCTGTGCGAGCAGGCTGTCAAGTGTTTCAGCGAGGGTCTCTTCAGCATCCCGAGCAGGGATCACAACGGACGTAAGCGGATAGGCTATCATCTTCGAAGCCTTCGACGATGATAGAAGAGCAATCCCGCGAAATATCCCGTTATCTCCTCCTTAAAAAAGCGATCGCGAATGCTGCCTCTCTCCATCAATTTACGAAGGAGCCGATGCAAATACCAGCGTGGCTTGTAGAAATAGGCCAACGACCGGTTTGCCGCGATCCCCGTTCGCTCATACTGCACCAGAAGCGCGGCCGCGTGGCCACGCATGTAGTGATAGATCTGGCTGGCCAGACCATCCATCGTCCTTCGATGGAAATGGAATGCGACCGAGGCAGGAGTGTAGCGACACGTGTAGCCGCGCGCGAGTAATCGATACCAGTATTCCGAATCTCCCGAGCAACCGGCCTGGCCGACATCCAGTCGCTCATCGAAAAATCCGATAGCCTGAAATACCTCGCGCCGGAACGCCATACTCGCGCCGGCGCCAATGTCCCACGCCGGAAGAACCTGGCCGCGATGCGATTCGAAACGTAAACTGTCGTAATCCTGTTCGCGATAGCCCTTGCCAAATCCCCAATAAGTCTCGAAGTGTCGTTGCGCCTCAGTCGCGAGTTCAGCCGGAAGGACAAGCCCCGTCACCGCGCCGATTTGGGGAGAATCAAATGCGCACATCAATTGCTCCAGCCAGCGCGGGTGGAGCACCACATCGTCGTCGGTGTAGGCCACAATGTCGCCGGTTGCGCAAAGCGCGCCGGCGTTACGCGCAATATCCAGGCCTGCCCTCTCCTCGCGAACATAGACGGCTCCCGCAGCCAGCGCGACTTCCCGCGTCCGCTGATCGCGCGACGCATTATCGATCACGATGATTTCTCTCGGAGGATGGCTCTGTCGAGGCAGCGACGAAAGGCATTTGCCCAGTTCATCTGGGCGGTCGCGCGTGCAGATTACAACGCTTGCGGAGAGCTCCACTTTCGTTGGTGTTCTCATTCGGGACTGGACAGCTGAAAGAAATTCGTCGTCGATATGCTCTATTCTGGCGTCCGTCACCTGACCTTCATGCACGAGCACGTGACCAATCGGCTGGTCGGCGCGCCAAAACACCGTCATGCCCTCGTCCGGCTGCGCTTGCATAACGTCGGCAACCGACGTCACGGATACATGCATGACGCCCTTTCCCAACCCCATGCCTTCAATGGATGAGCAATTGGCCGCCATGATGCAGGCCTATGCCGGAGGATGACGATCGCGCCACCTGAGCGCAGTCTCGATGATGAAATCGATCTGGGATTGCCGGGGCGTCCAACCGAGCTCTCGCTGCGCTTTGGCGAAAGAAGCAACGAGCATGGGCGGGTCTCCCTGACGACGCGGGCCACGGCGCACGACCGGATCGTTCCTTGTGACGCGCGTCACGGCCTGGATTAATTCGAACACGCTTGTGCCAATCCCGGTACCGAGGTTGAAGACATAGGTTCCATCTCGACCTACCATCATCTCACCCGCAAGTAGATGCGCCTGTGCCAGATCGTTGACGTGAACATAATCCCTGACGGCACTGCCATCCGCCGTCGGAAAATCTGTACCCAGAATCGTAAAAGGCCGATCAGGCCGGCGCGCGGCTTCAATCGCGAGCGGAATGGCATGCGTCTCCGGCTCATGCCGCTCACCGAGCTCACCGTCCGGATCGCAGCCTGCCGCATTGAAGTAGCGCAGCGAAACCGACGACATTCCGTACGCGCAGCCAAACCCTTCCAACATGCGCTCGATGATCATTTTGGACCATCCATACGGATTGATTGGTCCCTGTGGATGCGTTTCGTCTATCGGCGTGCGAATGGGGATCCCGTAACTGGCGCAAGTGCTGGAGAAAAGCAAGCGCAAGCAGCCAGCTGCCCGCATAGCGTCCAGGAGAGCAAGTGTTCCTCCCGTGTTGTTATCATAATAGATTGCCGGATCGGCCACGGACTCGCCAACATAGGCCAACGCCGCGAAATGCGCGACCAGGTCCGGCTTGTACATTTCCAGCGCCGCGCGCACGGCAACCGAATTGCGAATGTCACACTCGATCAGTGGTCCCCAGCGCACGGCATCAGGCCAGCCCCGGGAAAGATTGTCGAGCGTCACGACATTCCACCCCGCCACTGCAAACGCCTTACAGCAATGTGAGCCGACATAGCCGGCGCCACCGGTGACAAGCACGGTTTTCTTCATTCCGCCGCATCCGAACGGTGCGCAGTCATCAAGGTTTCGAAATACGCAATGGTCTTTACCAGGCCGTCCCGCAACAAGACCGATGGAGCCCATCCCAACGTGTGCCGTGCCAGCTTTATGTTAGGTTGCCGCTGCTTAGGATCATCGACCGGAAGCGGCCTGAAATTGATTTTGGATCTGGCCCCTGTGAGTTCAACCACGAGCGCGGCCAACTCCACCATTGTGATCTCAGCAGGATTTCCGAGATTCATCGGACCGACAACTTCGTCGCTCGTGTTCATCAGCCTGACGAGACCATCAATCATGTCGTCAACATAGCAAAATGATCGCGTCTGCTGTCCGTCGCCATAGATCGTGATCGGCTGATTAGTTAGCGCTTGCACGATGAAATTCGAAACGACGCGCCCGTCGTACGGCCGCATTCGCGGACCATAGGTATTGAAGATGCGAGCAACCTTTATCGAAAGGTTGTGTTGACGCCGATAGTCGAAAAACAGCGTTTCGGCGCAACGCTTGCCTTCGTCGTAGCACGAGCGCGGTCCGATTGGATTAACCCTACCCCAATACGTTTCATCCTGCGGATGACTCTCGGGATCGCCGTAAACTTCCGAGGTTGATGCCTGGAGAATTTTTGCCCGGATTCTCTTCGCCAGTCCAAGCATGTTGATGGAGCCGTGCACGCTCGTCTTGGTCGTCTGAACGGGATCGTACTGGTAGTGAATGGGACTGGCCGGGCATGCCAGATTGAATATCTCATCAACTTCCACATAGAGAGGAAACGTGATGTCGTGCCGAATTATTTCCAACCGAGGAGAACTCAGCAATCCAACAAGGTTCTCCCGCGTGCCGGTATAAAAATTATCAACGCACAGGACCTCATTTCCCGCGCCAATTAGCTGTTCGCACAAATGCGAACCTAAGAAGCCGGCGCCGCCCGTTACCAGGATCCGCTTCCTTCGAGCGAACAATGCCTAACTCCTTAACGCAAGCGCGGTATCCGCCATGAGGTTCAGTCACTCCGAACTGCTTAGCTTTCCAGTCAAAAACCTGTGCTCGGCATGGAACTCTGTGTCGTTCGCTCGCTAAACCTAACTTGAGCTATTCCGATACGCGACCCGTCGCCACTTTCAGACTCCATTGCAAGCGGCCTCCACGTCACCACAATACTTAACGTTCTCGGTTCTGAGGATGGCTGTTTTGTGTCGAACAAGGCATGTTGGCCTGCGGCGACGCGAGAGTTCCGCACTTCAAGGAGGGCGACGCGCCAGCATAACGGATGTCGGCCCGACGGCCGGTGGAAACGAGAGGTTGAGAAACGCCCCCAAACGCCAGTTGGATTTGCAGGAAACAGTAGGCTGCCGCGGGTAAATCTCACCCACTGCGTCGGTCAGACGCATTCGAGCAATGCATTGGGGGACTCACCGATCGAACTCCCAGGGAATTCCTGGAGAGCCCGCCCTGGGAGGCTTGCCCGGAATCTGACGGCGCTTCGGCGATGGGTGCGGCTGAACTTTGGACATGACGTGGCATTGGGGTGCGCGTTCAGCGCACTACGCGACCAAGCCAGCGCAGGCGCTCCCAGAACGAGAGAGCAAACATATACCGATTGGCAGACCGTCACGGTGTTGAGATTGGCAACCTGCGCGACTTGCGGCCTTCGCGCCAGAGAACTCGGGCACGCGTAGCGCAACACCAGGTCGACGAACCCAGGCTTCGAAACGCCGGCATGGCCCGCAGCCGGCCCCGCAAAGTGAGAGGCTCCCTTAGCTCACGTTCCAGCGTCTCCGGCCGGTCAAATGAAAAGACGCGGCGCGATACCGGATCGGGGTCGGCGGCGTGGTCGCGAAACAAGGTCTCCGAGCCTGAGGCTACATATTCGAATCGAACCTGGCCTTCCTCGCGGACGAGATGCTTCGGCACATCCGCGATGTAGCGCGCCGCCTGCTAGGAGTAACCCGACAGCGTCGTCCCCTCCGCCTTGGCCTCGATCACGCCGCAAAGCTTTCGACCTACGAACAAACCATAGTCTACAGGACCGGAAGTCGTCTGGAACTCGCGAACCGCCACGCCCAACGCGGCGCCAAGGTTCATTTCGGCTTTGGACTGGATCAGCCAACCGCATGCGATGAGCCGGCGGTCGATCAAAGACCGGGCCTTGTCCTCGGGATGGAAGGGGAAGTTTATGCGGGAAGCACGGCCGCGACGCAAATCCGCGTCAGCAATAGCGAGTTGATCGGTCGGCGCGTTTCCGCACAAGCTACCGCAACGTGTGGTCGGGAAGTCGAATCTCGCCAATTGCCAACCAACCCACTGGTTCTATTGCGATCCTTGGAAACTCGAACTTCCGAGCTACGGTTAGGAAGCAGAGGGCCGGTTTGGACTTTTTCCAGGGCGGCAGAACTATAGTCGTTGCGGCGTGCACGGCCTCAGTAAACAAGCTGCCAGCAGGCCTCAAGGGTTCAGGCCTACTGGCCCAAAAAGGCTACGCATGGTAAATGGCCCGCGCGGGCAACAAGGTTTTGTGTACCCTAGTGTGTACCCCTACAGCAATGCGACCTTAACCTAGTCAGCTAAGCTATTGTAAAGACTAAAAATGCCGGCTTAGCTCAGCGGTAGAGCAGCGGTTTTGTAAACCGAAGGTCGGGGGTTCAATCCCCTCAGCCGGCACCAGCGATTTAGCCGACACAGCGGTCTTACCGCCTTTGCCCCCATCGATAAGACCATATGGGGAGGCCTCAGGACGCCCGGCAGGCGTTCCAATCAACGCTGCCAGCCGTCCACGGGTCTCGATTGTGTAAGGCTCCCCGGAAGCCCGCCGCTAATTTGCGACGGGCAATCTAAAATCAATTCTGTACGTCGGCTGCGAGCAACGAAAAATAAGCATTGAAGTCTGGCGCGACCTTCAGCCCGCCAATGATCTTTGCGTTCAAATGCATCGCTGCTAGCTGCAGTTTTGGTGCAAACGGATCGGACAAGGGAGCGAGGCGCGCCCAGTGCCCCTCGGACACATTGTCGTCAGGCGTGCGCACGACTTGATCGAGACGGTCGGCTGTGTCTGGTTTGTTGGGTCTGCGGCAAGTAGCTTCGTGGAAGCGGCGGTAAGAGTTGATTTGGGATAGGTAGTAAATTCCAGTTTCGTGTTCACTAGAGTCTTTCTGTTGTGCGCACAAAAAAACCGGCGAGCGCTGCCGGGCGGAATCACAGAATGTGATTTGTAAGCGGATCAACCTGACTTAGCGCGCGTCGTTCTGCATGCAGATAGACCGATCCGAACGTCGCTGGTGTCAAAGAGCCGCGGCTTCTGAGCAAGCTTCTTCAGATGACGTGCATCAATCACAAAAAGTCATCCTCGTCCCAACGGACGACTGCTCCACATCGCGGGAATCGCCGGGGCCCCGGTGGGCGGCTGCCATTGATGCCGCCGTTGTGACGGCTCGTGAAAGTTCGTGCCGATTGCAGCCTGCGCGGCCGGCCTTACGTGAACACGCGTGCCAGCTTCCTTGGGAGATGATGCGATGCGTTCCTTTTTGAGCTTAGGCTTTCTCATTGCCCTATGTGCCTCGGCAAATGCCGCGACGGCACACCACCCACACCGCAAACACGCAGTTGCCCGTCAGGATCCTGGCGTGATCATGAGCCCCGTTCCCTATGGTGCCTACGCCGGGCCTCGTCCACCGGTCTACTTCAACGACCAACCGGATCCCCTGGTGGATAAACCCTACAAGAACTGGGGGGGCTAGAGCATGATTCGGAAAAGTGTGCAGCGGTTCTCCGAAAAGATCATGCGCAAACAATAACCTGGTTCACTTCGTCCGAACAGCCACCCGGCTTGCCTCCCGCAGCTGCCTAGCTAGTCTTACTGAGTCAGAAAGTCGCGATCTTTGATCCTGGAATTGCTGGTATTTTCGGGAGATTCGTTTTTCGGCATGGAGAGCTGGGATGGGTCACCCAAG
>NZ_JADPKQ010000414.1:0-96136 GCF_023074015.1 Bradyrhizobium sp. 142 | reverse complement strand
GGCTGGGTAGGCCTCGTTATCCGGTTCTTGTCCATCGGGCCGCAGGTTTGCTCCACGCTTCCTTCAAACCCCATCTCGCGATGACGCCCTTGCGCTTCGCTAACCCTTCGCCGCCATCAGGCTGGTAAAGGACTTCCACCTCCAAGCTGTCGAACATGCTCGGCACACCAAAAAAAGCCCCGGCTCGCGCCGGGGCCTTGATGCTTGCGAAGCAGGCGTTTCGCTTACTTGTCGCGGTTCTTGAGCGCGGTGCCGAGGATGTCGCCAAGCGTCGCCCCCGAATCGGAGGAGCCGTACTGCGCGATGGCTTCCTTCTCTTCGGCAACTTCGAGCGCCTTGATCGACACCTGGACCTTGCGGGCCTTCTTGTCGAACTGGATCACCCGGGCATCGACCTTCTCGCCGACGGCAAAGCGTTCGGCGCGCTGGTCGTTGCGGTCACGGGCAAGCTCCGAGCGCTTGATGAAGGTCGAGAAATCGGTACCGGTGATCTTCACCTCGATGCCGCTTTCCTTCACTTCGAGCACTTCGCAGGTCACGACCGCGCCCTTCTTGACATCGCCCGGCTCGGCGAAGGGATCGCCTTCGAGCTGCTTGATGCCGAGCGAGATACGCTCCTTCTCGACGTCCACATCGAGCACCACGGCTTTCACCACGTCGCCCTTCTTGTAGTTGTCGATCACCTGCTCGCCCGGAAGCTTCCAGTCGAGGTCGGAGAGATGGACCATGCCGTCGACGTCGCCCTCGAGACCCAGGAACAGGCCGAACTCGGTCTTGTTCTTGACCTCGCCCTCGACCGTCGAACCGGTCGGATGGCCTTCGACGAAGACCTCCCACGGGTTGCGCATGGTCTGCTTGAGGCCGAGCGAGATGCGGCGCTTGACGGAATCGACTTCCAGCACCTGCACTTCGACTTCCTGCGAGGTCGACACGATCTTGCCGGGGTGCATGTTCTTCTTGGTCCACGACATCTCGGAGACGTGGATCAGGCCTTCGATGCCCGGCTCGAGCTCGACGAACGCGCCGTAGTCGGTGATGTTGGTGACGCGGCCGGTGAAGCGGGCACCCAGCGGGTACTTGGCTTCAATGCCCTGCCACGGATCATCCAAGAGCTGCTTCATGCCCAGCGAGATGCGGTGCGTCTCGTGGTTGATCTTGATGATCTTGACCTTCACGGTCTGGCCGATCGACAGCACCTCGGTCGGGTGGTTGACGCGGCGCCAGGCGATGTCGGTCACGTGCAGCAGGCCGTCGATGCCGCCGAGATCAACGAACGCACCGTAATCGGTGATGTTCTTGACCACGCCGTCGATGACCTGACCCTCTTCGAGGTTCTGCACCAGCTCCTGACGCTGCTCGGCGCGGGTCTCTTCCAGCACCGTGCGGCGGGAGACGACGATGTTGCCGCGGCGGCGGTCCATCTTGAGGATCTGAAACGGCTGCGCGTTGTTCATCAGCGGCGCAACGTCGCGGATCGGACGGATGTCGACCTGCGAGCGCGGCAGGAAGGCCACGGCACCGTCGAGGTCGACGGTGAAGCCGCCCTTGACCTGGTTGAAGATGACGCCGGTGACCTTTTCGTTGTTCTGGAACGCCTTCTCGAGCTTGCCCCAGCTTTCTTCGCGGCGCGCCTTGTCGCGCGACAGCACGGCTTCGCCGAGGGCGTTCTCGATACGATCGAGGAACACTTCCACCTCGTCGCCGACCTTGAGTTCGCTGTCACGGCCGGGGCCGGAAAATTCGCGCAGCGCGACGCGGCCCTCGGTCTTCAGGCCGACGTCGATGACGGCCATGTCCTTTTCAATTGCAACTACCTTGCCCTTGATGACGGAGCTTTCCTGCAGGTTGCCACCAGCGAAGGACTCGTCGAGCATCGCGGCGAAATCGTCGCGCGAGGGGCTATAGGTATCAGCAGAGGTCGAAGCCATTTGTTCTCCAGTTGCGGATGTCTTGCCGGCCGTTGGGTTCATGGGCGTCTCGGGCGCGCAGTGTCGGAAGGTCCGCAGAACCTTCGGGCGACCGCTCGCTGCTCCGGCTGGCACCGGAACGGCGGAAGCGGGCCGGCTGAGGCCCGCGCGTTCGAAACGTGGAAATCTTTGTCCGGAGCCTGGATCGCGCCGGCCCCAAACAAGGACCGAGGTTATCGACCTCAAAGAGCGGGAGCGGGCGCTTCCTCCAATGACGACCGCGGATTAACCCCGCGGACGGCCCGCTCGGACGGCCTCGATAATGTCGATGGCAGCCCGGACGCCGCCTTCTATATCCAGTTGGGAGTTATCTAGCAAGTAAGCATCGGGGGCGGGTTTCAGGGGTGCGATCGGGCGATTCTTGTCCCGCTCGTCGCGCTGGATGATGTCGGCAAGCACGGCCGCCTCGTCCGCCTCCTCGCCCCTCGCCTTGGCCTCCATGGTCCGGCGGCGGGCGCGGACCCTGGGGTCTGCGACCACGAAAATCTTCACGTCGGCATGGGGGCAGATCACGGTTCCAATGTCGCGGCCGTCCAGCACCGCCCCTGGCGGGTCGGCGGCGAACTGCCGCTGGAAATTGACCAGGGCTTCGCGAACCCTGGGTATCGCCGAGACGATCGAGGCGCCTTCGCCGACCTTTTGGGTCTTGAGGGCGGGATCGCCGAACTTTTCGGGATCGAGTTCCAGCGCCGCCGCGACCGCAGCCGCTTCGTCCCGCAGATCATGACCGGATTGCATCAAGGCGTAGGCCACCGCGCGATAGATCACGCCGGTATCGAGGTGACGATAGCCGTAATGGTGGGCCAGCCGCTTGCCGAGCGTCCCCTTGCCCGAGGCCGCAGGCCCGTCGATGGCGATGATCATGAGAACTCGGCCCCAAGCGAACGCATCATCGGAATGAAATCCGGAAAGCTGGTGGCGATGAAGGTGGTGTCGTCGACGGTCACGGGCTGGTCCGACGCGCAGCCCATCACCAGTGCGGACATCGCGATACGGTGGTCCATGTGGGTGGCGACGAGGCCGCCGCCAGGTACGTGACCGCGGCCTTCGACGATCAGATCGTCGCCGGAGACCTCGACCTTCACGCCGTTGACGCGCAGCATGTCGGCGGTGGCTTCGAGCCGGTCGGATTCCTTGACCCGCAGCTCCTGCAGGCCGCGCATGATCGTGGTGCCTTCGGCGAAGGAGGCCGCGACCGCCAGCACCAGATATTCGTCGATCATCGAGGGCGCACGCTCCGGCGGCACCTCGACCCCACGCAGTTTCGAGGCGCGCACGCGCAACTGCGCCATCGGCTCGCCGGCATCGCCGCGAACTTCGCTTTCCTCGATCGAGGCGCCCATTTCGCGCAGCGTGGTGAACAGGCCGGTCCGTAGCGGATTGGTCATGACGTCGGACAGGATGACGTCGGAGCCTTCGACGATCAGAGCGGCGACGACCGGAAACGCCGCCGAGGACGGATCGGCGGGCACCACGACGGCGGCGCCATGCAATTCAGGCTGCCCCACCAGTGCAACGCGGCGGCCGTGCTGACCCTCCCGCCTCGAGGTGATGTCGGCGCCAAAATGCTTCAACATCAGCTCGGTATGGTCGCGGCTGGCTTCGCTCTCGATGACGGTGGTCGTGCCCGGCGCGGCCAGGCCCGCGAGCAGCACGGCTGATTTGATCTGGGCCGAGGCCACCGGGGTTTTGTAAGTGATCGGCAGCGGATCGCGGGCACCCTGGACGGTCAGCGGCAGACGGCCGCCCTCGCCGCCGGAAACGACCCTGGCACCGATCTTTTCGAGCGGGTCCAGGATCCGGCGCATGGGACGGGTGCGGAGCGAGGCATCGCCGTCGAACACCGCCGAAATCGGGCAGCCGGCAACGGCGCCCATGACCAAGCGGCAACCCGTGCCAGAGTTGCCGAAATCAAGCGCCGCCTTGGGCTCGGCGAAGCCAGCCACGCCCACGCCATTTACCTTCCAGGCAAAATCGCCGGTGCGCTCGACCCTGGCGCCCAGGGCCTGCATGGATTTTGCAGTATTGAGAACGTCCTCGCCTTCGAGCAGGCCGGAAATCCGGGTCTCGCCGACCGC
This sequence comes from Bradyrhizobium sp. 142, assembly GCF_023074015.1. Classification (NCBI taxonomy): domain Bacteria; kingdom Pseudomonadati; phylum Pseudomonadota; class Alphaproteobacteria; order Hyphomicrobiales; family Nitrobacteraceae; genus Bradyrhizobium; species Bradyrhizobium sp. 142. The sequence continues at coordinate 92,091 of NZ_JADPKQ010000414.1, read as the reverse complement.
CAGCGCGCCGAGGATCAGGGCGCGATGCGAGATCGACTTGTCCCCGGGCACCCGTATTTTCCCGGTCAGGGGACCGCTGGCGCGAGACTTGAGCGGCCTCGGTTGGTCGGAATGGGTCAAGATTGTGTCCTTGGATGTGCCCTCAAGCGGCGGGAGCGCAGGTACCACATGGTCCGTGCTCCGTCACGGCATGTCATTCTCCCGTAATGCGCTATTGACAGCGGGCCGCCAACTAGCCAAGTGAAACACCGCTTTTCAGACATTCCAGGATTCCTCTGCCGTGGCCAAGTCCGAACTCGGAACCAAACGTATTTGCCCGACCACGGGCAAGAAGTTCTATGACCTCAATAAGAATCCGGTGATCTCGCCCTATACCGGCGAAGTTGTGCCGATTGCGCCGCTGGCACCGTCTCGCGCGGCCCGTGGCGCCGAAGCCAGACATGCTCCTGTTGCCGACACCGCGCCGGAGCCGGCGGAGGCTGAAGAATTGGTCTCGCTCGAGGAGGCCGACGCCGAGGAGAGCACCGGCAAGGTCAAGGCCGTTGTGCCCGAATCCGAGGACGACATCGAGGTCGACGAGACCATCGAGGACGATGACGACGATGATTCGACCTTCATCCCCGACGACGAAGAGGGCGATGAGGACGTGACCGACATCATTGGTGATGTCGGCGGTGACGAAGAGACTTGAGATAATTCCAGAACTGTGGTTCTGGGTCTTTCCCGACGCGTCGCCCAAGGCGCGTCGGACGGTTAAGGGGCCATAGCTCAGCTGGGAGAGCGCTTGCATGGCATGCAAGAGGTCGGCGGTTCGATCCCGCCTGGCTCCACCAGCCTTCACTCGCTTTGCGAGCTTCGGCTGGGCAAGCCCGGGAAGTCCCTCGTAGCCGCGAAGGCTGCCCCGCCATAGCCCGCAGGGCGACGGCGGGCGCGCAAGCACCCTTTCTGACCTTCCTAAGCTGCTATCCTGCCCTCGGGGAGGAAGCACAATGAAATACGTCTATATTCTCGAGAGCCTCGACTCCGCGCATTTCTACGTAGGCATACGAACGACCTACGGGCCCGGTTGGCGAAACATAACGCCGGCGAGGTGCCGCACACCTCGAAATATGGGCCTTGGCGAATTCGGACCTATTTCGCGTTTGATGACGCGGCTCGCGCTGTTGCGCTTGAACGATATCTAAAATCCGGTTCGGGGCGCGCGTTCGCGAAGAAGCACTTCTGACCGCCCCTACTTGCCCCCCTACTCCCCGGTCACGGCGTTGAGCCTGTCGCGCAGCGCGACGATCTCGTCCTTCATCGTCACCAGTTCCGATACCGAGCAGTCCGATGCCGCCAGGATCGACTGCGGCACGGCGCGTGCTTTTTCCTTCAGCGCATGGCCCTGCGGCGTCAGCGCGATCAGCACCAGGCGCTCGTCATCGCTGGAGCGCGTGCGCCTGAGCAGATGGGCAGCCTCCAGACGCTTCAGCAGCGGCGTCAGCGTGCCTGAATCGAGAAACAGGCGTTCGCCGATATCCTTGACCGGCACATCGTCGCGCTCCCACAGCACCAGCATCACCAGATATTGCGGATAGGTCAGGCCGAGCCGGTCGAGCAGCGGCTTGTAGACGCGGTTGAAGGCATGCGCGGCCGAATAGACCGCAAAGCAGATCTGGTTGTCGAGCCGTAGCGGCGCGTCCGCCGCCGATTGTTTCCGAGCCATGTTCGATCTCACGAGATTCGTCCCGTCATTCTGGGACCTGGCGGCCGCGTATTCAATTGCGAACAATTAAATGTGAGGCATGCCAATTTCAATTGCGCGCAATCTAATTGTCTGCGATATAGGTGCCGCCACCCGGAAAACCACAGGGAGACGACGATGTCCGTGAATGTTCTCTACAAGACCAGCGCCAAGGCCACCGGCGGCCGCGACGGCCATGCCGCAACGCTCGACGGCGCGCTCGACGTCAAGCTCACCACGCCGAAGGAGCTCGGCGGCGGCGGCGGTGCCGGCAACAATCCCGAGCAGCTGTTTGCGGCCGGCTATGCCGCCTGCTTCATTGGCGCGATGAAGTTCGTGGCCTCCCAGGGCGGACCGAAGGTGCCGGCCGACGCCTCCGTCACCTCGACCGTCGGTATCGGCCCGCGTTCGGCCGGCGGATTCGGTCTCGACATCGATCTTTCCGTCTCGCTGCCTGGCCTTGCCCGTGCGGAAGCCGAGGCCCTGGTCGAGAAGGCTCACCAAGTGTGCCCCTATTCCAATGCCACCCGCGGCAATGTCGACGTCCGCCTGACCGTCGTCTGATCGGAACGGCGGATTGGCTGGCCCGGGATCCCCCTCGGGCCGGCCATTCCGTTTGATTGCCGATCGATTTGCCACGCCGCGGGATTGATGTGCGGCGGCGCATGAGGCCCCACGTTCGGGGCCATTGCTGGCGTGCACGAACCTCGCTAGGCCTTCTGATCAACAATCGACACAGGGGAAGCGAAGGCATGAGTTCTGAAGCCGCGGGTTCTGAAACCGCTATGGGCGCGATGAGCGGACTGCGCGTCATCGATCTCACGCGCGTGCTCGGCGGCCCCTACTGCACCCAGATCCTCGCCGACCACGGCGCCGACGTGATCAAGGTCGAGCCGCCCGCCGGCGACGAGGTACGCGACTGGGGTCCTCCCTTCCACGAGGAAGACGCGGCCTATTTCGTCGGCATCAACCGCAACAAGCGCTCGATCGGCCTCGACCTCGCCTCCGAGGGCGGCCGTATCGTGCTGCTCAAGATGCTGGAGACGGCCGACGTCCTGATCGAGAATTTCAAGCCGGGTACGCTGGAGAAATGGGGCATCGGCAACGAGGTGCTGCGCAAAAAATTCCCGCGCCTCGTGCATTGCCGGATCTGCGGTTTCGGTGCCGACGGCCCGCGCGGCGGCAATCCCGGCTATGACGCCATCATCCAGGCCATGACCGGCATGATCGCGGCGACCGGCTCGCCCGAGAGCGGGCCGATGCGGATCGGCGTGCCGCTGGTCGACATCACCACCGGGCTCTATGCGGCGATCGGCATCCTGATGGCGCTGTCGGAACGGCAGCGCTCCGGCCAGGGCCAGTTCCTGGAGACGACGCTGTACGAGACCGGCCTTGCCATCATGCATCCGCACACCGCGAACTATTTCATGCATGGCAAGCCGCCGGGCCTGACCGGCAACGAGCATCCCAACCTCGTGCCCTACGCGATCTTCCCGACCAAGACCGACGACATCTTCATCGGCGTCGGCAATGACGGCACCTTCCGCAAGCTCGCCAAGGAGATCGGCAAGCCCGAGCTCGGCACCGATCCGCGCTTTGCCCGCAACAAGGACCGCATCGCCAATCGCGAGGCGCTGCGCGCCGAGCTCGCCGCGGTGTTCAGCCAGCACGAGGCCGAGCCGCTGTGCGATCGCCTGCTCGCCGCAGGCCTGCCCGCAGGTCCCGTGCAAAAGATCGACCAGGCATTGACCAACCCGCACACGATCCACCGCGGCGATGTCATCGAGAAGGATTGGTACAAGGGCGTCGCCTCACCGATCCGGCTCGATCGCAGCAAGCCGAGCCTGCGCCGCCTGCCGCCGAAATTCAGCCAGCATGCCGCCGAAGTGCTGGGCGAGTTAGGGTATTCCAGCGCCGAGATCGACGCGATGGTCGAGAAGGGCACCGTCTGCGGACCCGAGCGCAAGCGGTAGGGGCAGCGACGAGAGCGAGGTCGAGCGGCAATGGCAATGCGCTCCCTCCCTCGCTTGCGGGGGAGGGTTGGGGAGAGGGTGTCTCCGCAACGGGGCAATCCCCAAGCGGGGAAAGCCCTCATCCGGCGCTCCACGCCGACCTCTCCCGCAAGCGGGAGAGGCTTTCGAGCCCGCGGCCCGCTCGTCAGCCTCAGCCTTGGCTGCTGCAATCCAGCAATCGCCCAGCCATGCTGCGGCGCGGGCGCGAGTGTGCACCGCGAACGGATGACGTTGTCCCGCGCCTTCGCCTAATTGACGGCTTCCCTTTTCCAGCGCTTGCCGCTTTCGTTTCGGCCGCTTACACAGTCATGTGAACGTCATATGGCGCTGCTAGCGCAAGCGATCAATTTTGACGGCCCAAGGGAGGTTTCTTGATGGCTCTTCGACACTTTGGTGCGGCTGCCGCTGTTGCAGTCACTTTCGGTTTGGGCGCCTCGCCGGCCTTGGCCGTGACTGAAATTCAGTGGTGGCACGCGATGACCGGCGCCAACAACGACGTCATCGTCAAGCTCGCGACTGACTTCAACGCGGCGCAGAGCGACTACAAGGTCATCCCGACCTACAAGGGCAACTACCCCGACACGATGAACGCGGGCATCGCGGCGTTCCGCGCCGGCAACGCGCCGCACATCATGCAGGTGTTCGAAGTCGGCACCGCGACCATGATGGCCGCGACCGGCGCGGTGAAGCCCGTTTACAAACTGATGGCCGAGGCCGGCGAGAAGTTCGATCCCAAGATCTACCTGCCGGCCATTACCGGCTACTATTCGACCTCGAAGGGCGAGATGCTGTCGTTCCCCTTCAACTCGTCCTCGACCGTGATGTGGGTCAATCTCGACGAGCTGAAGAAGGCGAACGTCGAGATCCCGAAGACCTGGCCTGAAACGTTCGAGGCCGCCAAGAAGCTGAAGGCTGCCGGTCACGACACCTGCGGCTTCTCCGGCTCCTGGATCACCTGGGTCAATCTCGAGCAGCTCTCCGCCTGGCACAACATGCCGCTCGCCAGCAAGGCCAACGGCCTCGACGGCTTCGACACTGTGCTGGAGTTCAACGGACCGCTCCAGGTCAAGCACCTCGAAACCCTGGTCGAGCTCCAGAAGAACAAGACCTACGACTATGCCGGGCGCACCAACACCGGTGAAGGCCGCTTCACCTCCGGCGAATGCCCGATCTATCTGACCTCGTCGGCGTTCTTCGGCAACGTCAAGGCGCAGGCCAAGTTCAACTTCACCGCGGTGCCGATGCCGTATTATCCGGACGTCAAGGGCGCACCGCAGAACTCGATCATCGGCGGCGCCTCGCTCTGGGTGATGGGCGGCAAGTCGGCCGACGAATACAAGGGCGTCGCGAAATTCCTGACCTTCCTCTCCGATACCGATCGCCAGGTCTACATCCACAAGGCCTCGGGCTATCTGCCGATCACCAAGGCGGCCTACGCCAAGGCGAAGGCAGAAGGCTTCTACAAGGACCAGCCCTATCTCGAGACCCCGCTGCTCGAGCTGACCAACAAGGAGCCGACCGAAAACTCGCGTGGTCTGCGCCTCGGCAACATGGTTCAGCTCCGTGACGTCTGGTCGGAAGAGATCGAGCAGGCGCTGGCCGGCAAGAAGACTGCCAAGCAGGCGCTCGACGCAGCGGTCGAGCGCGGCAACACGATGCTGCGGCAGTTTGAAAAGACCGCCGTCAAGTGAGGCAATGAGCGGCAGGCCACGCATTCGCGGCCTGCCGCTCTGCTGACATCATGCAAAAGCAAGCCATTTTCCAAGCAAAGCTATTGCCCTATGCGCTGGTTGCGCCGCAGCTCGCGATTGTCCTGATTTTCTTTTACTGGCCGGCCTTGCAGGCGGTGATCCAATCCTTCCTGCTCCAGGACGCCTTCGGCCTGTCGACGACCTTCGTCTGGATCGAGAACTATCTCGACCTGTTCAGGGATCCTGCCTATTTCGCGGCGATCGTCCGGACCTTCTTCTTCTCGTTCGCCATCGCCGTCTCGTCGCTGTCGTTTGCGCTGCTGCTCGCGGTGATGGCGGACAAGCCGCTGCGCGGCTCGATGCTCTACCGCACGCTGCTGATCTGGCCCTATGCGGTCGCCCCGCCCGTCGTCGGCGTGCTCTGGATCTTCATGCTGCATCCCTCGCTCGGCGTGCTCTCGCGCTATCTGCGTGCGATGGGTGTCGACTGGAATCCGCTGCTCGACGGCGACCAGGCCGCGGCCCTGATCATCCTCGCCGCCGCGTGGAAGCAGATCTCCTATAATTTCCTGTTCTTCCTCGCCGGCCTGCAAGCGATTCCGAAGAGCGTGCTCGAGGCCGCCGCGATCGACGGTGCGCGCCCGATGCGGCGGTTCTGGACCGTGACCTTCCCGCTGCTGTCGCCGACCATCTTCTTCCTGCTGGTCGTCAACATCGTCTACGCCTTCTTCGATACCTTCGGCATCATCGACACCATGACCCGCGGTGGGCCCGGAACGTCGACGGTGACGCTGGTCTACAAGGTGTATTCCGACGGCCTGCTCGGCGGCAATCTGGGCAGCTCCGCGGCGCAATCGGTGATCCTGATGGTCATGGTCATCGTGCTGACGGGAATCCAGTTCCGCTTCGTCGAACGCAAGGTGACCTACTGATGGTCGAGGAAGAGGGCTTCAGGCGCTTCGTCGCCCACATCATCCTGTGGATCGGAATCGCGATCGTCGCCTTTCCGGTCTACATCGCGATCATCGCCTCGACCCAGGACAACGCGCTGATCGCCAACGGGCAGATGTCGCTGTTGCCGGGCGGCCATTTCTTCGAGGTCTACTACCAGACCATCTTCGTCGGCACGAGCGGCTCGACCCGCGAGCCCGTCGGCAACATGATGCTGAACTCGCTGGTGATGGCGCTGGCGATCGCAATCGGCAAGATCGCGATTTCGATCATTTCGGCCTATGCGATCGTCTATTTCCGCTTTCCGTTCCGGATGCCGATCTTCTGGATCATCTTCATCACCCTGATGCTGCCGGTCGAGGTGCGCATCTATCCGACCTACAAGATCGTCGCCGACCTGCACATGCTCGACAGCTATGCCGGCCTGTCGCTGCCGCTGATTGCGTCGGCCACCGCGACGCTGCTGTTCCGGCAATTCTTCATGACCGTGCCGGACGAGCTTTTGGAAGCCTCGCGCATCGACGGCGCCGGTCCGTTCCGCTTCTTCTGGGATACGCTGCTGCCGCTGTCGCGCACCAACATGGCGGCGCTGTTCGTGATCCTCTTCATCCTCGGCTGGAATCAATATCTCTGGCCGCTGCTGATCACCACCCGCGACGACATGCAGACCATCCAGGTCGGCATCCGCAAGATGATCACCACCACCGATGCGCTGACCGAATGGCCGATCGTGATGGCGACCGCCGTGCTGGCGATGCTGCCGCCGGTGTTCGTCGTGGTCGTCATGCAGAAACTGTTCGTGCGCGGACTGGTCGAGACGGAAAAGTAGGTTCTTGGAAGTGAGTTTTTATGGCTAACGTCACCCTGCGCAACGTGCGCAAGACCTATCCCGGCGGCTTCGAGGCCATCAAGGGCGTCAACGTCGACGTCGCCGACGGGCAGTTCTGCGTGCTGGTCGGCCCCTCCGGCTGCGGCAAGTCGACCCTGCTGCGCATGGTCGCGGGCCTCGAAACGGTCACCGGCGGCGAGATTGACATCGGCGGCCGCGTCGTTAACCAGGTCGAGCCCGCCGATCGCGACATCGCGATGGTGTTCCAGAACTACGCGCTCTATCCGCATATGAGCGTCTACAACAACATGGCTTACGGCCTGCGCAACCGCGGCATGAAGGAGGCCGAGATCAAGACCCGCGTCGAGGAGGCCGCGCGCGTGCTCGAGCTGACATCGATGCTGGAGCGCAAGCCGCGCCAGCTCTCCGGCGGCCAGCGCCAGCGCGTCGCCATGGGCCGCGCCATCGTGCGCCAGCCAAAAGTGTTTCTGTTCGACGAGCCGCTCTCCAATCTCGACGCAAAACTGCGCATCGCGATGCGGGTCGAGATCCGCAAACTGCAGCGCCGGCTGAACACGACGTCGATCTACGTGACCCACGACCAGCTCGAGGCAATGACGCTCGCCGACGTTCTCGTGGTGATGAATGGCGGACAGGTTGAGCAGGTCGGCAATCCGCTGGCGATCTACGAGAAGCCGGCGACCACCTTCGTCGCCTCCTTCATCGGGGCACCGCCGATGAATTTGATGTCGATCCGCCAGGACGAGATCGCCTCGCAACTCGGCGATGGCCGCGCGAGCGAGGCCGGCATTCTCGGCATCCGTCCGGAAGATTTCGTCATCACCGACCAGACGCCGGCCGGCGGGATCGCGCTGCCGCTGACCGTGGAGGCTATCGAGCGCGTCGGCGCCGAGACCTTCATCTACGGCGCGCGGGCGCAGGACGAGCAGCGCATCGCTGCCAATCCCGGCGAGCTGCCGCCGGGCGAGGTCATCGTCCGGATTCCCGGAACCGAAGCCCCGGCCATTGGCGAGAAGATCCGCGTCGCAGCGGTGCGGGCGAAGCTGCATCTGTTCAGCGGCGACGGGCGGACCCGGATCGAAATCTGACCCGTTCCGAAGGGCCGGCAAACAAAAGCGCGAAAACAACACCATGCACAGTAGCAGCGGGTTTGTTTTCGTTGAGATAAATCGTCCGCCAATCCGTCATGCCCGGGCTTGTCCCGGGGCATCCACGTTCTTGGGTGCTTTGTGTCGCGAAGGTCGTGGATGGCCGGGACAGGCCCCGCCATGACGATGTGGAAATGTAGGCGCGATGGTCCCGAAACCACGATCCACAGCCCCTCCGCTACGTCCTTGAACTGACACGGGGATATGACCATATTGCTGACCAAGGGGTGCCTCTACGGGCCCTGAAACGCCAAAGTCGCTTCGAGAGGACTTTGTAAACTATGTCTCGTGTTCCCACGCTTTCCAGCCCGTTCCTTCTGGGCTTCGACGAGATTGAGCGCGTGCTCGATCGCGTCGTCAAAGGCGCCGACGGTTACCCTCCCTACAATATCGAGAGGTGCGACCGATCGGAGGGCCAGCCCGAGCGGTTGCGCATCACGCTGGCGGTCGCCGGATTCACCCGCGACCAACTCGATGTAACCATTGAGGAAAACCAGCTCGTGATTCGCGGGCGGCAGCAGGACGACAAGACCCGGCAATACATCCATCGCGGCATCGCCGCGCGCCACTTCCAGCGCACCTTCGTGCTGGCGGAGGGGATGCTGGTGCTGGGTGCGGATCTGAAGAACGGATTGCTGGCGATCGATCTTGCCCGGCCGGAACCGGAGAGGATCGTTAAGACAATCGCTATCAATGAGCACGAATAATGGAACGAGTAGCGGACTCGACCGCTTAGTTTCGAGAGAGGAGTCGAGACCATGAGTGAAGGTCATGTTGCGTTCGAATATGAAGCCCAGAATGTCTCTCCGGAGACGCTGGCGACCCTCGGCGAAGGCCATATCGCCTATGTGAAGCAGATCCGCTCCGAGGATGTGCCGGGTCTGTTTCCGGAAGCGCCGAAAATCGCGCCGGGCCTCAAGCTCTTCGCGCTCCATTCCGCGGACGGCACGCCGATCATGCTGACCGACAGCCGCGAAGCCGCAATCGCCAATGCCTGGAGCAACGAGCTGCAAGCGGTGAGCGTGCACTGAGCACGCGCACGCCGGACGAACAGAGTTTCAAGCGGGCATGCCTTCACACGAAGGCGTGCCCGTTTTGCTTCTTTCCGCATACTGCAGGATTGTCAGCCGGAAGGCGATGACGGGATGCTCAAATCCGGGTCGTGCTCTAGATTTGCCTGATAATCGATATCACCATACAAAATAGCATGATGGCTCCCCACCCAAGTGCCACCCAGTAGAAACACACGCAGGCGCCGAAAACTGTCTCGTTGCTTGTACGGGTTACATAGCCGTTACGGCTCCAAACTTTTCCCTTGGTACTCGCAAGCCGCAATTGCCAAACCACGCTGGCCAACCATCCAAGCATGCCGGCGAGTACGAGGAATGTAATCAAGGGAAGATCGTCTTGCGATGCGTACCGCTTAGTCGTGGAAGCAGGGACCTCTTATTGGATCGATGCCTGCGAGAGAAGGCGTGCCCGTTTCCATTTTGAGAGATGACGTTTCCGCGTCGTCATTGCGAGCGCAGCGAAGCAATCCAGAATCTTTCCGCGGACGGACTCTGGATTGCTTCGTCGCAAGAGCTCCTCGCAATGACGGTGTTGAGAGAGCTTCGCTCGCAATAACGGATTACGCCGCCGTCGCGGGCGGCAGCGCCAGCACCGAATAGATCGCTTGCGCATCGCGCGAGGCGCGGAGCTTTTTCGCGATGTCCTGGTCGCGCAGCAGGCGGGCAATGCGGGCCAGTGCCTTGAGATGGTCGGCGCCGGCGCCTTCCGGCGCGAGCAGCAGGAACACGAGGTCCACCGGCTGGCCGTCCATCGATTCGAAATCGATCGGACGATCGAGCCGCGCGAACAGGCCGAAGATCTTTTCCAGCTTGGGCAGCTTGCCGTGGGGAATGGCGACGCCGTAGCCGACCGCGGTGGTGCCGAGCTTTTCTCGCTGCAGCAGCACCTCGAACACCGCGCGTTCATTCTGCCCGGTCAGCTCGGCGGCCTTGGCCGCGAGTTCCTGAAGCGCCTGCTTCTTGCTGTTGACCTTCAATGCCGGGAGAATCGCCTCGGGCGCGACCAGATCGGTAATCGGCATGGAAGACTTCCGAGGTGAATGAAAAAGTCAGGTTCCGAATTGGCCAACCTGGACAGAGAACCGAGGCGGGCCGGCGTCAAGAAGGTGAAGCGGGAGGCGGACTTAACCCTTGCCTGATGTGGGGGGCTTCTACTCCAACGCAATCCCGGTGCCAACTGCCGCGTGCGGCTTTGTCCCGGTCATTGTTAAGGGGCGGTGGGGGCACGGTTGGCACCCCTCAGGCCTTGCCTTCCGGCTTGCCCGCGGGCGGGTCGATCCAGCCTACATTGCCGTCCGCCCGGCGGTAAATGATGTTCACCCGGCCGCTCGAGCCATGCTGGAATACCAGGCAGGGCGCCCCGCTGAGGTCGAGTTCCATGACCGCTTCGCTGACCGACAGCTGTCTGAGCGAGGTGGTTGCCTCCGCGATGATGACGGGGCTGTAGCCGGTGACCTCGTCCTCGGACGGCGCCTCCAGGACGTAGCTCGTGGCGTCGAGCGCGGCGAGTGCCGCGGCAGCGTGGGACTTGCGGCCGGAGCGGTCCTTGAGCCGGCTCTTGTAGCGGCGCAGCCGTTTCTCGATCATCAGCAGCGCCTGGTCGGCACTGGCATAGGCGTCCGGGGCGTTCGAATCGGCCTCCAGCGTAATTCCCGAATCAAGATGCAGCGCGCAATCGGTGCGGAAGCCGAAGCCGTCCTTGCTCAGCGTGATGTGGCCGGAATAATTCCCGTCGAAATATTTGCGCAAGACCTCATCGGTTCGCCCGGCAACGCGGCCGCGCAAGGCCTCGCCGACGCTGATGCTTTTTCCCGAAATCCGGAGAGTCATGGATGCCTCGCTGGTTGAGGGCCTGGCTTCGGTCGCGATGGGAGATTGAGAGTAGCGCGATTTGGCGCCAGCGCAATCAGGCCGGCTCGGTGTTGCGGGAGCGATCGGGCATTGCGGTGGAGAGGACGTTACCAAGAGCGCTCTGCTTGTCGCGGCGGCGTTGCACCGAGGAGGGAATGCGCATGGCTTCGCGGTACTTCGCGACCGTGCGGCGGGCAATATCAATGCCCGAGGCGCGCAACCGTTCCACGATGGTGTCGTCGGAAAGAATTGCGGAGGGCGCTTCCGAATCGATCAGCTGCTTGATGTGGTGACGCACGGCTTCGGCGGAATGCGCCTCGCCGCCATCGGCCGATGCGATCGAGGCCGTGAAGAAATATTTCAGCTCGAAGGTGCCGCGGTTGGTCGCCATGTATTTGTTGGCGGTGACGCGCGACACCGTGGATTCATGCATCTGGATGGCGTCGGCCACGGCCTTCAGATTGAGCGGCCGCAGATGCGCCACGCCATGGGTGAAGAAGCCGTCCTGCTGGCGCACGATCTCGGTCGCAACCTTCAGGATGGTGCGGGCACGCTGATCGAGCGCGCGCACGAGCCAGGTTGCGTTCTGCAGCGCGTCGGTAAAATACGACTTGTCGCCGTCCTTGCCGATCTTCTTCGACAGCTGCGAATAGTAGGTCTGGTTGACCAGCACGCGCGGCAAGGTGTCGCTGTTGAGCTCGACATGCCAGCCGCCGTCGGGACCCGGGCGAACATAGACGTCCGGCACCATGGTCTGCAGACGCGCCGAGCCGAACTTCATGCCGGGCTTGGGATTGAGCCGGCGGATCTCGCCGATCATGTCGGCGATATCCTCGTCGTCGACGCCGCAGACCTTGCGCAGGCCCGCAATGTCGCGTTTGGCGAGCAGATCGAGATGCTCGACCAGCGCCTGCATCGCCGGATCATAGCGGTCGAGCTCGCGCAGCTGGATCGCCAGGCATTCGCTCAAATTGCGCGCGCAGACGCCGGGCGGATCGAATTTGTGCAGCACGGCAAGAACCTGCTCGACGTCTTGCTGCGAGGCGCCGAGCCGCTCGGCGGCCTGGCCAAGGTCCGCCGGCAGATAGCCGGCCTCGTCGACGAGATCGATCAGATACTGCCCGATGATGCGCTGTGCGGGACCGGTGAAGGCGACCGAGAGCTGCTCGGCCAGATGGTCGCGGAGCGTAATCTCCGCCGCGACGAAGGCCTCGAGATTGTAGTCCTCGTCGCTAGAAGCGCCGCCGCCCCATTCAGTATAGGTGGTCGGCGCGACATCCTGGGCGTTGCGCGCAGCCGCCTCGGCCGGCTCTTCGGAGAAGACGTTGTCCAGCCCGGTGTCGAGGGTCTGCTCGATCTCGGCGCGGGTGCCGAGATCCTTGCTCATCCATTCTTCCTGGCCGGGCTCGAAGGCCTCGCCCGGGCCGCCGCCAGGTTCGTCGTTGTGGCCGCCGTCGCTGTCGTTGAACTGACCGGTCTCGGCCGGGGCTTCGCCGGCCGGCGGCTCGTCATTGGCCCGCTCCAGCAGCGGATTACGCTCGAGTTCCTCTTCCACGAAGGTCGTGAGATCGAGATTGGACAATTGCAGCAGCTTGATCGCCTGCATCAGCTGCGGCGTCATGACCAGCGACTGCGATTGCCGGAACTCTAATCTCTGCGTGAGCGCCATGAAGCAAGAACCGTCCCCAAAAATTGGTCCGATTTTTGCTTATCCTAGTCTGAGCCCGATGTACACGTCTTGACGTAACGCAAAAACAGGCTAGAGGCGGAATTCCTCGCCAAGGTAAAGGCGGCGAACGTCCGGATCGTTGACGATCTCATCCGGGCTGCCCTCGGTCAAGATTTCACCGGCATAGACGATATAGGCGCGATCGGTCAGGCCGAGCGTCTCGCGGACATTGTGGTCGGTGATGAGCACGCCGATGCCGCGATTGGTGAGATGGCGAACGAGGTCCTGAATGTCGCCGACCGCGATCGGATCGATGCCGGCGAAGGGTTCGTCCAGCAGCATGTAGTTCGGGCGCGTCGCCAGGGCGCGCGCGATCTCGACGCGGCGCCGCTCACCGCCTGACAGCGCGATCGAGGGCGATTTGCGCAGGCGCGTGATGTTGAACTCGTCGAGCAGGGCGTCGAGCTGCTGCTCGCGCTGCTTGCGCGACGGCTCGACCACTTCGAGCACGGCGCGGATATTCTGCTCGACGGTGAGGCCGCGGAAGATCGAGGCTTCCTGCGGCAGATAGCCGATGCCGAGCCGCGCGCGCTGATACATCGGCAGCTTGGTGACGTCGTGGCCGTCGAGCTCGATCGCGCCGCGATCGGGCTTGATCAGGCCGGTGATCATGTAGAACACCGTGGTCTTGCCGGCGCCGTTTGGCCCCAGCAGACCGACCGCTTCGCCGCGGCGCACATAGATGCTGACGCCGCGCACCACCTGGCGGCTGCCAAAACTCTTTTCCACGGTATGCACAGCCAGAAAGCCCGGCCGCTTCAGAAGCTGCGGGCCGCCTGAGCCGTTAGTCTTGGCAGTGGCCTTGGCATTGGCAGCGGCTCTGGCCGGTTGAGCCGGCGGCTGGCGCGGCCGCAGCGGCTCCGCGCGGAACTGGTCCGGCTCGCGGGCAATGGGGGTCGTGTCCCGCACGGGACTGGTCACCAGACCGCCGACGCTGTCGCCGAGCGAGGTGATGTCCTGACGCGCAAATCCTGGCCGGCCGCGCTTGGCGGGGCGCCGACGGAACATGCTGAATAGATCGACCATCCCCGCTGTCTCAAGCCTTTCACGGTAATCCCGCACGGTGATCTCGCACGCTGATCCCGCGATCTGCCGCGCCGGCCCCGCGATTCGCCGGTGCAGCATGAGTTAAAGGATGTCTCATGCCCAGAGAAACACCCCCGAATAAGCGGATCCCGCTTCGAAGCCCGTTGCGCTAGATACAGTCTTGCCAGCCCGGCTTCAACCTCGGATCACCGTCGCCTAGCTCAAGCTATTGAATTTACTTCTGTTTACTTGCTCTGTTTACTTCCGCCCGGCAATTGCAGCGGCGCGCCCGGGCCGGGCTTGCCCCCTTGGCCAGCTTGGCCACCTTGGCCGCAATCGTTGCCGCCGCCCTGCGGCAGCAGGGCCTGCACCCGGCCGCTGTCGGATTCCACGCGGGACACCCCGGTCGTCATGTCGACCATCAGTCGGTCGCCGCGCAGCACGTTCTTGCACTGCGTCAGGACCACGCCGCCGAGCATGGTGATGAGATTGGTCTTGGTGTCGAACACGGCGGTCTCGCCGGTCACCACCTGGTCCTTCTGGGTGACGACGACATTGCCGCGCGCCTCCAGCCGCTTGATCGAGGAGGCGCCGCCCGGGCCCGGCGTCGCCGACTGCATCGGCGCCGACTTCGTGCCCTTTGCAGCTGCGCTTGGCGCAGCCGCCGGCTGCGGCGGCTTGTCGCCACCGGATTCGTAGAACACCACCAGCGTCTTCGAGGTCATGGTGGTGTCACCCTGCACGACCTTCACATTGCCGGAGAAGGTCGCCTCTTTCTTCTTGTCACGCATCTCGAGCGCGGCGGCTTCGATCTGGATCGGCTGATCGCGGTTCTGCGAAAAGCCCTGCATCGCATTGGGCACGCCCTGCATCGTGCTCTGCGCGAGCGCCACACCGGCTGCGATCAGCACGATGCCGAAGACGGACGCAATGGCGCCGGCGCTCAGGCCCGCGCTGCGCGTACCGCCCGGAAAAAACTTCGTCATGAAAATCATCTTGAGTTGGCAGGCTTATTCTGGGGCGCGCGCGTCTTTGCCGGCGGCGCGGGCTCGACGGGCGCGGGCTGAGCGGCGGCGGGATCGTCCAGCTTGTCCAGATGCATCACGACATTGCCCTCGAAGCGGATGACGTCGCCGCCTTCGGTGATTCGCAGCCGATCCGACGTCAGCGTGCCGTTGGTCAGCTTGACGTCGACATGCTCATCCGACGAGACGGTGCCCTTGGCCATGTCGACGAAGGCCGAGTTCAAACGCGCCTCATAGCCGGTCGAGGTGCGCAGGAAGATGTCCTTGTGCAGGTCGAGCTGCTGCTGCTTGTTGTCGAACCGGCCGGTGCGGGCATCGAGGAACAGGTTCGATTGATCTTCCATCAGCACTTTCGCGCGCAGATCCGACAGATCGACATGGTCCGGATCGGTGATGTCCTGTGTCGCGGTCTTGGCCCAGAGCTCGTAGGGCCGCTGGTCCGGGGTGAAGCCGGCCATATGCGGCGATTCCATCGTGATCTTGGTGCCTGTCACCACGAGGTTTCCGGAGTCGAGTTTCAAGGGGATCTGGAAGGGGTTCAGAAAGGTCGAGACGGCGACGATCGAGGCCATGGCCACCACCACAGTCACAGGCACCGCGATACGCAGAATCCGCACCAGACGGCTATGGCGCGCCGCGCGGGCAAACCGCGCCGCAAGCGCAGCGTCATAGGTAGGATACTGAGCCGAGTTCACCGCTGCTCCAGCGCGTCGCTAGCCTTTTCCAGATGAAGGCTCCCATCGAAGGTGCCTCATTGTAGCCGGCACCGGCGGAATATGCAGCCCGCGACAGGCCGTTACGACTGTGTCCGAAACGGGGCAGCAGGTCTCCGCCCCAAGCGGCCGAAGTCCTCAGGAATGCGCGAAAATGTCCTCCTCGGCCCAGCCTTGGAGGTCGAGCAGGGCGCGAGTCGGCAGGAAGTCGAAACAGGCCTTGGCCAGCGCCGTGCGGCCCTCCCGCACCAGCATCGCATCCAGCCGCTCGCGCAAGCCGTGCAGATGCAGCACGTCGGAGGCGGCGTAGGCGAGTTGCGGCTCGGACAGGGTGTCGGAGCCCCAATCGCTGGATTGCTGCTGCTTGGAGAGATCGATATTGAGCACCTCGCGCACGAGGTCCTTGAGGCCGTGCCGATCGGTGTAGGTGCGGGTCAGGCGGGAGGCGATCTTGGTGCAGTAGATCGGCCCGGTCATGATTCCGAAGGTCTGGTACAGCACCGCGACGTCGAACCGTGCGAAGTGAAAGATCTTGGTGATCGCAGGGTCGGCCAGCAGCGCCTTCAGGTTCGGTGCGTCGGTATGGCCCTTGGGGATCTGCACCACGTCGGCGCTGCCGTCGCCGGGTGAGAGCTGCACCACGCAGAGCCGGTCGCGATGCGGGTTAAGCCCCATGGTCTCGGTGTCGATCGCCACCGCTCCGGTGTAGCGGGACAGGTCGGGCAGGTCGCCGCGGTGCAGGCGTACGGTCATGGCGTGTCAAAACCTCGGGTCGAATCGGTGCGTCGGCATAATAGGCTAATCGGATCGATCGCGATGTATCCACTGGCGGCGGGTCACGCAAGCGCAAGCTTGGCCCTCAAGGCCGTCAGATCGCCGCCAGCATGATGCAGATCATCGCCGCCACGGTGATGCGGCTGGCGCCGTCGCGGAAGGTGTAGAGAATCGGATCGTCCGGCATCTCGCGGCGATGCGCCATCATCAGGGCGCGGCCGAACCAGTACAGCAGCAGCGGGTTCAGCAGCCACAGCATCCAGGGACGGCTGTACAGCGGCGTCACCGCCGACGAGGACACATAGAGCGAAAACACCGTCACCGCGTTCATGGCGCTCGCGGCCGCCATCGCGGCGATGATGTGCAGGTCGGTGATCCTGTAGTCGCGGTTGGAGGGACCGGACAGGCCCGCATCCTCGCGCATGCTGAGCTCGCTGAAGCGCTTGATCAGCGCCAGCGAGGTGAACACGAACAGCGAGAAGATCAGCAGCCATTCCGACAGCACCACGCCGACGCCGACAGCGCCGGCGATGATGCGCAAGCTGTAGAGGCCGGCGAGCGTGACGACATCGACCAGCATCTTGCGCTTGAGCACGAGCGAATAGGCGATGGTGGTGGCGAGATAGGCGCAGAGCACGCCGAGGAAGAGCGCGGAGATGCAGAGGCTCGCCGCGACCGCAAACAGCCACAGCGCAGGGATCGCAAGCAGTGCCGACGAGATCGGCAGATCGCCGGCCGCGAGCGCGCGGTGGCGCTTGGTCGGATGCTGCCGGTCGGCGGCAAGATCGAGCAGATCATTCATCAGATAGGCGCCCGACGCGCAGGCCGAGAAGGCCAGGAACGCCAGCAGCGCAGAGCCGAGCGTCGCAAAGTTGAGCTGATGCGCGGTGATCGCCGGCACGAACACCAGCGTGTTCTTGGCGTATTGATACACCCGCAGCGCTTTCGCCCAGGTATTTACGCTGGGACGGCTGCTGCCGCTTCCTTTGCTGATGCGCGTGATCGAAGCGAGATCGAACGGCAGCTGCTCGGCCGCGGCGAGATCGGCCGGCGCCACGACACCGTCGAAGCCGAGATGCGTGGCAATGCCAGCGGCATGTTGGCCGAAGCGGCCGGCGACCAGATAAATCTTCTCGCCCCGCGCCCGCGCCGCCAGCGCTTGGTTCAGCACGCCGGAATCATAGGGCAGACGAGCGTAGTCGATCCTGGCCTCCGCCAGAATATTCGTGAGCGCCGCCATACCCGGGCGTCCGCCCGCGCCGAAGCGGGCCAGCATGCGGCCGGGCGCGCTGAACAGCGCTTCCATCAGCAGCTCGGAGCGCAGCAGCGCGCCTTCGAGATCGATGAGCAGCGTCCGCGCAGGCGCCGGCATCGCCAACGGCTCGGACGCGCCGCGATCATACTGCCAGGCAGGCTGCTCCATCCGAAAACGCTCGATTGACCGCGACACGACCGGCCCAGAGCTGGGGAGGCCGGGAGCAGGGAAATGGACGGCCACGAGCCTAGGCGAGCATTCGCTAAGGGTGGCTTAATTCGGGTGGAGGCGCAGCCGAACACCGGCGCCAATCGCTGGCGCACTCGGCGAAAATCGCTGTCTCAAAGGGGATGAGAGAAAAAGATGGTGCCCAGGAAAGGACTCGAACCTTCACGGCTGTTAAGCCACTGGCACCTGAAGCCAGCGCGTCTACCAATTCCACCACCTGGGCATGCCGGTTGGGGCACGGAGGCGGTTACTACGGATCGGTGACGCGGTTGTCAATTCATGCTTGAATCCCGCCTGGGGTTGCGGATTGCGCATCGCAAAATGGCCCGATACAAGCCTCGCCAGGCGCACCCTCCATTAGGAATCGACCCCCATGGCATCGAATCTGGAAACTCTCGTCACGGTTTTCGGCGGATCGGGGTTTTTGGGCCGGAATGTCGTCCGCGCGCTGTGCAAGCGCGATTACCGGATCCGGGTCGCGGTGCGGCGGCCGGAACTGGCCGGCTTCCTGCAGCCGTCCGGCAAGGTCGGACAGGTCCACACCGTGCAGGCCAATTTGCGCTACCCGGCCTCGGTCGAGGCGGCGATGCGGGATTCGGCAGTCGCGATCAACCTTGTCGGCATCCTCACTGAGGGCGGGGCGCAGAGCTTTGACGCCGTCCAGGCCAAGGGCGCCGAGACCGTCGCCAAGGCCGCCGCGGCCGCCGGCGCCCGGATGGTGCATGTCTCGGCGATCGGCGCCGACCCGCAATCGCCCTCCCGCTATGCCCGGGCCAAGGCGGCCGGCGAGCAGGCGGTGCTGGCGGCGGTGCCGTCGGCCACGATCTTCCGCCCGTCCGTGATGTTCGGGCCCGAGGATCAGTTCACCAACCGCTTCGCCGCGCTGGCGCGGATCTCGCCGGTACTGCCGCTGATCGGCGGGGAGACGAAGATGCAGCCGGCCTATGTCGGCGACGTCGCCACCGCGATTGCGGACGCGGTCGACGGCAAGGCCAAGCAAGGCGCCACCTACGAGCTCGGCGGGCCTGAAGTGCTGACGATGCGCGAGATCATCGAGGCGATTTTGGCCATCACCGAGCGCAAACGCACGCTGATCCCGCTGCCGTTCTCCCTTGCCCGCTTCCAGGCCAACTTCCTGCAGTTCGCGCCGGGCGCGCTGAAGCTGACGCCGGACCAGGTCACGCTGCTCGAGCGCGACAATGTCGTCTCGGATGCGGCGAAGGCCGCAGGGCTGACGCTGGAAGGCCTCGGCATTACCCCCGATTCGCTGGAGGCGATCGCCCCGCAATATCTCTGGCGTTTTCGCAGCGCCGGGCAGTTCCAGCGCTAGAGCCCGTGAGCCTACTCCGTCGGCGGTCTTTCCCAACCTCTCCCGCTTGCGGGAGAGGTCGATCGCGCAGCGATCGGGTGAGGGCTTTCTCCTCGTCGGGAGTCTCTCTGCGGAGACACCCTCTCCCCAGCCCTCTCCCGCAAGCGGGCGAGGGAGCGCACCGCCGCCGCGGCGAGGACTGGCGCGTCACACGGATTTCAAAACCTCAGCTTCTTGAACACCGCTTCCGGCAGCGCCTTGATGATCAGCATCACGAGGCGCCATTTGCCGCTGACATAGACGACGTCGGTCTTCCGCTCGACGGCCTGGAGGATCGCATCGCCGACCACGCCCGGTTCGACGGTGAGCGGGCCGATCAGCTTCATGCCTTCCGTCATCTTGGTGCGGACGAAGCCGGGCTTCACGGTGACGACATGAACGCCGCTGCGGCTGGCGCGGGCGCGCAGGCCGGACAAGAGCGCCGAGAAGCCGGCCTTGGCCGAGCCGTAGACATAGTTCGAGGCACGTCCGCGATCGCCCGCAACCGAGGATACGCCGACCAGCGTGCCATTGCCGCGGCCCAGGAATTTTTCCGCGAACAGGCCAAGGATCAGCGAGGGCCCTTCGTAATTGGAGCGCATGATGGTCGTGGCGTGCGCGAGATCGCTTTGCGCCGTCTCCTGTGCGCCCAGCAAGCCGACGATCGAGATGACGACGTCAGGCAATGCGGGAAGGCCGTCGGCAAATCTCTCGAACGAGGCGGTGTCGAGCACGTCGAACTTGAAGATGCCGACATCGACATTGTAGCGGGCGCGCAGGTCGGCAGCGTCAGGCTCCAGCGCCGCGACGTCGCGCCCTGCGAGGGCGACATCGTAACCCGCCTTGGCAAAGGCGCGCGCGGCGGTGCGGCCGATATCGGAGGAGCCGCCCAGTACCAAAACGGACTTGCGCGGAGTCATGGCTTAAACCTCATCAAACAAACGCTGTGAAAGTTTCGAGCGGATATTGCCTGCCGGATCGAGCGACTTTCGGATCGCGTTGAAGCGCTTCAGGGCTGGATAGCCGGCTTCAAAGGTCGCGCGCGACTGGCGCGCATCCTTGGCGAGGTACAGCCGGCCGCCGGCGGCGACGACGAGGCGGTCGATCTCGTCGAGGAAATTCAGGATCTCGCCCCTCAGCGGGAAATCCAGCGCCAGCGTGTAGCCGGGCAACGGAAACGACAAAATGCCGTCGCCCTGGCCGAGCTTCTTCAGCACCGCGAGGAAGGAAGCGTCGCCGCGCTTCGCGACGCGAGCGAGGATCTCGCCGAGCACGTCGCGCGCGCCCTTCTCCGGGATCACGCATTGATGCTGGAGAAAGCCGCGTTTTCCGTAGATGCGATTCCACCCACCGATACTGTCGAGCGGGAAGAAGTATGGGAAGAGCGAGACCACATGACTGCCGCCGGCCCGCCTTGCGCCCATGCGGTAGTAGAGCTCGTTGAAGGCGCGGATGCTGTAGCGGTTTAGCGTCATCGACGGAAAGTCGATGGGCATGGCGAGACCGGAATCCTGGCCGACCGGAAATCGCTCGGCTGAGCCCACAAGCTCGTCCGCGCCGGCGTGCTCGCCGAGATAGATCAGCGAGCGGCCGAGATTGCTGCCGCCCGCGGCGCAATCAATCCACGCTACCGAATAGGTCGCGGAATCACTCGCATCGAGCGCGCGCATCGCTGCATCGAGATCAGCCGCGGAGACCACCCGCTCGCGAATCCACCCCGTCTCGACCGGCCGCAGCCGGATCGCGGCTTCGAGAATGACGCCGGTGAGGCCCATGCCGCCGACGGTCGCAAAGAAAGCATCGGCATTTTGTTCACGCGAGGCCTCGATGGTCTCGCCTTGCCCGGTGCGCAGCAGGATACTGTCGACATAGCGGCCGAAACCGCCCTCGCAATGATGGTTCTTGCCGTGCACGTCGGCGGCGATGGCGCCGCCAACCGACACGAAGCGCGTGCCCGGAACGACGAAAGGCAGGAAGCCGCGCGGGCCAAACGTGTCGATCAGGTCCGACAGCAGCACGCCGGCTTCGAGACGGATACGGCCCGTGGCCGAATCGAACGACCTGACCCGGTCGAACGCCCTCATCGCGATTGTTCTGACAGCGCCGATTCCGGCGTCGCCATAGGCGCGGCCGTTACCCCTCGCCACGCAGCCGCTCACCGCAGCGACGGCTTCACCGACGGCCTCGAACGACCGCGGCCGCAGCACATCGCTATCGACGACCGGGAAACGCCCCCAGCCGCTGAGGAGGGTCATGGTTCAGCTCCTGTGCAGGGCGCGCGGCGCCTTGCGTTGGAAACTGCCTATCGATCAAAAGCTTATATTAGGTTGAGGCGCGTCAGCGAGTTTTCGAGAGGTTAACGGCCGAGCGCCAGCGCGATCAGGCCAAGCGTGCCGACGACGACGCGCCACCAGGCGAACACCGCAAAGCCGTGCCGGGTGACGTATTCCAGGAACGTCTTGACCACGATGATCGCGGTGATGAACGACACCACGAAGCCGATCGCAACGATGCCGATGTGGTCCGCGTTCATCTCGGAACGGTTCTTGTAGAAGTCGTAGGCGAACGCGCCGATCATGGTGGGAATGGCGAGGAAGAACGAAAACTCCGCCGCCGCGCGCTTGTCGGCCCCCAAGAACATCGCGGCGACGATGCTGGCGCCGGAGCGCGATACGCCCGGGATCATCGCGACGCACTGGGCGATGCCGATATAGAGATACATCAGCAGCGGAAAGCGGGTAGCGTCATGCTCGCGCGGCTTGAGATCGATCCGATCGACCCACAACAGGATAGCGCCGCCGACGATCAGCGAGAAGCACACCACCCACGGATTGAACAGCAAGATCTTGATGTATTTGCCCGCGGCGAGGCCGACGATGACCGCGGGCAGAAACGCCACCAGCACGCCGATCACGAAGCGGCGTGCATAGGCGTCGCCCGTGAACATGCCGATCGCGACGTCCCACAATTTCTTGAAGTACAATACGACGATCGCAAGGATCGCACCGAGCTGGATCAGGACCGTGAACGAATCCCAGAAGGCGCCTTCGCCGAGATCGAAGAAGCGCTCCGCAACCAGCAGGTGGCCGGTTGAGGACACGGGAAGGAACTCGGTCACACCCTCGATGATGCCGAGGATCACTGCCCGTATTGCATCTGACATATTTACGGTCCATTTCCGCTGGAAAAGCGGGGTTCTTCTGGCCTATTCGCCCCCGTGCCGCAATCGCAAAATGCGCCGTCGCGCCCTTGCTTCGCGGTTTTGAGGGACTAGTGTGGCGCCGCACAAACATTGATGGATTCTTAAGCACCATCACATAGTCAAAGGCTTCATGCTTACGCTGTTTCATCATCCGTTCTGTCCGCATTCGCGTTTCATCCGCCTGATCGCGGGGGAATACGGGCTCGACCTGAAGCTGGTCGAAGAGCGCAGCTGGGAACGGCGCGAGACATTTCTGCTGCTCAATGCGGCAGGCACGACGCCTGTCCTTGTGGACGAGGAGCAGCCGATTCCGGGCGCGGCCATCATCGCGGAGTATGTCGACGAGGCCTATGGCGCCGAGATGGAACCCAAGCGCCTGATGCCGGAGACAGTCGCCGAGCGCGTCGAGGTGCGCCGGCTGATGGCCTGGTTCAACGAAAAATTTTTCGAGGAGGTCTCGCATCCTCTCGTCACCGAGCGCATCTACAAGCGCTTCATGAGCGAGGAGAATGGCGGCGGCGCACCCTCGGCCGACGTGATGCGCGCGGCGAAAGCCAATGTGCGCTATCATCTGGCCTATATCGGCTGGCTGGCGCAGACGCGTAACTTCCTCGCCGGCGACCGGCTCACCTACGCGGATCTCGCCGCCGCGGCGCATCTTTCGGCGATCGATTATCTGGGCGACGTGCCATGGAGCGAGGACGACGCAGCAAAGGCGTGGTACGCGCGGGTGAAATCCCGCCCGTCGTTCCGTCCGCTCCTGAGCGAATGGCTGGCCGGCGTGCCGGCGTCGCGCACCTATGTGGACCTGGATTTCTGAATTCCAATCCGATTGAACTGAAGGCGGCGCTTGCGCGCGAGGCACGCTCGCTCGGCTTCGACTGCATCGGCATCACCGAACCCGGCACGATCGAAAGCGCCGGAAAGCACTTTCTGGAATTCATCGCTTCCGGCGGCCATGGCGACATGGACTGGCTCGCGGCAAGCCCTGAGCGCCGCGTCGATCCGCGCGGTCTGTGGCAGGACGTGCGCAGCGTGATTATGCTCGGCGTCAATTACGGTCCCGACCGGGATCCGCTGGCGATCCTCGAGCAGCGTACGCGCGCGGCGATCTCGGTCTATGCGCAGGGCGACGACTATCACGACCTGATCAAGAAGCGCCTGAAGGCGCTGGCACGCTGGCTGGTCGCGGCGGCGCCTTGTGAGGTGAAGCCTTGCGAGGTCAAGGTGTTCGTCGACACCGCGGCGGTGATGGAGAAGCCGCTGGCGCAGGCCGCGTATCTCGGCTGGCAAGGCAAGCACACCAACCTCGTCTCGCGCGAATTCGGCTCATGGCTGTTTCTCGGCGCGATCTACACCACGCTGGAGCTGCCGCGTGACGACGCGGAGATCGATCATTGCGGCTCCTGTCGGGCGTGTCTCGACATCTGCCCGACCGCGGCATTCCCGGCGCCCTACAGGCTCGATGCGCGGCGCTGCATCTCGTACCTCACCATCGAGAACAAGGGGCCGATCCCGCGCGAGTTTCGCAAAAGCATCGGCAACCGCATCTACGGCTGCGACGACTGCCTCGCGGCGTGTCCCTGGAACAAGTTTGCGCAACAGGGGCGCGAAGCCAAGCTCAGCGCGCGGGATGAATTGCGTGCGCCGACCCTGGTTGAACTGGCGCATCTCGACGATGCTGCCTTTCGCGCCCTGTTCACGAAGTCCCCGGTCAAGCGCATCGGCCGCGACCGCTTTCTGCGCAATGTGCTGATCGCGATCGGCAACTCCGGTGATGTGGCGTTAGCGCAGGAGGCGCGGCGATTGCTGGCGGATGAGAGCGCGCTGGTGCGCGGGGCGGCGGTGTGGGCGCTGGCGCAGTTGATGTCGCGAGATGAATTTGTGGCGATGAAGACGAAGGCGATTGCCAACGAGCGCGATGAAAACGTTCGTGAGGAGTGGCAAGCCGCTTCGTAACTCTCGGTGTCATGCCCTCCGCGACCCGGCTACGCCAAGGCTTCGCCGGGGTTGAGGTCCAGGGGGCGCCGAAGCTAGCGAAGGCGGCAGGCGGGGCATCCAGTACGCCGCGGCTTCTCTCTCAATCACTACTGCCTCTGGAATACTGGATCGTCCGCCCCAGTGCGCAATTGCGCACAAGGCGGACGATGACAGCAGATGTTGTGGCGACGAGTGCAATGTGTCTGACCTCGCCCACGACTTCCGCCCGCACCTTGATTTCGCCGCAGCTTCCTTCAATCTCGCATCATGACCAACCCGCCTTTCTTCACCCGCGACGGCGACACATTCCATCCAACGGAAACCGCCAACGGTCCCTGGGACCCGAAATCGCTGCACGGACGCGTCATCATCGGCCTGCTCGGCTTCGCCATCGAGGAGCGCCATTCGGGTCCCGAGTTCGTGCCGGCACGGCTGACCGTCGACATGTTTCGGCTGCCGACCATCGACAAACCGATTGAGGTGACGACGCGGCTGGTGCGCGACGGAATGCGCATCCGCGTGGTCGAGGCGGAATTTGTCTCCGGCGGCGTCAGCATGGCGCGCGCCTCCTGCCAGCTGCTGCGGCGAACGCAGAATCCCGACGGTAACGTCTGGTCGCCGCCGAACTGGGACGCGCCGAAGCCGGCTGACATTCCAATACCGACCGATCCTCGGCTCGGCATGAACGGCAAATGGACGACGCGGCCGATCGTCGGCCATATGGGGCTCGCTCGGTGCGCGGCGGCTGCGGATGAGCGAGGTGCGCGAGCTCGTTGCGGGGGTGCCGATGACGCCGTTCGTGCATGTGGCAACCGGCGCCGATTTTGCCAGCCCTTTTGCCAATGCCGGCGACAAGGGGCTCGGCTATATCAACAGCGACGTGACGATCTACCTGCACCGCCTGCCGGTGACGAACTGGATCGGCTTCGAGGTGGTAAACCATCACGCCACCGACGGCGTCGCGATCGGCGAATGCTGGCTCTATGACGAACAGGGCCCGCTCGGCACGGCAACGGTGGCGGCACTGGCGCAGCGCAAGTTGATGGTGAATCCGTCGAAGCGGTAGGACTCCGCTGTCATTCCGGGGCGGCGACGAAGTCGCGAGCTATGATGCGCAATTGCGCATCATAGCTCGCGCTACGCGCGCCCCGGAATGACGATGTGGAGAGAGTCAGGCCAAATGTCTTTGCATCTCCGGCCGCGCCTTCAGCTCCGCGCCTTGCTTGGCGACGACCTTCGCAATCCGCTCCGGAGCGAACTTCAGGTCAACGAGAGCCGGCGCGGTGTTGGCTACCTCGTGGTAGCTGACGATCTTGCCAGCCCTGAGCGTCATGATCGCGACGCCCTCGAACATCGCCCGCACGCCGTTCGCCTCCGGCAAGGTCGAACGATAACTGAAAGTGTAGCGCGCATAGAGCGTGGCGCCGTCGGAAACGGGGTCGTGCATGTCCCAGCGGAAATCGCTCGCCGTGCGATAGAACCAGTCGTCGATTATCTCTGCGATTTTGCTGCGGCCCGCGAAGGCGCCGTAGAACACGTCGTGATAGACTCCGTCCTCGGTGAAGAGGTCCGCAAAGGCTTTGCCGTTGCGCTGCTCGACCGCGTCGCAGAAGGCGCGCAGCATGGCGGTGGTGGACATCCGCGTTTCTCCCGAGTTCTTTTCTTTCCCTCTCCACTTGTGGGAGAGGGTGGATCAATCGCGCGCAGCGTGATTGAGACGGGTGAGGGGTTGCATCTGCGGGTCCAACTCTCATGCGAATGTATGGAGGCAACTCCTCATCCGGCGCCATAGCCGAAGCTTCGCTTCGGCGTTCTTAAGAACGGCGGCCGAAGGCCGCCTATGCCACCTTCTCCCACAAGGGGAGAAGGAAACAAGATGTCACCCGATCTCCGCCACCGCGGCAACAATGCGCGCGATGTCTTGCGGGCGGGACAGGCGGTGGTCGCCGTCCTGGATCATGGTCAGCACGACATCGTCGGCGGGCAGGCGATGCGTCAGCGCGAACGCGTGCTGCCAGGGCACGTCGGGATCCTGGGCGCCTTGCAGGATGCGGACGGGGCAGCCGAGATCGATGGCGCTGCCGAGCACGAGGTGATTGCGGCCCTCTTCGATCAGGTTCCGCGTAATCGGATAGGGCGAGCCGTCGTCATATTGCGACGGCCTCAGCCACATGCCGTTGGTCTCGATCTCCTGCTTCACCTTGGACGAAAATTTCTTCCACATCAGCTCCTCGGTGAAGTCGGGCGCCGGCGCAATCAGCACCAGGCCCGCCAGCGACGCCTTCGCTGACTGCTCCTCCTGCCGCTTCCTGATCTCGCGCGCGAGCAGCAGCGCCATCCAGCCGCCCATTGAGGAGCCGATCAGAACTTGCGGGCCATCGCAGAAGCGCTCGAACACCGCCACGCTGTCCTCGAGCCAGCGCCCAATGGTTCCGTCGGCGAAATCGCCGCCGGATTCGCCATGGCCGGAATAGTCGAAACGGACTGAGGCACGGCCGTGCTCGCTGGCCCAATTGTCGAGCGCGACGGCCTTGGTGCCCTGCATGTCCGACTTGAAGCCACCGAGCCAGAACAGGCCGGGTCCCGCGCCGGCGCGGCTGCGCACCGCGATTTTGCGTACTGAGGCACCCTCGCCGACTTCGATGAAGTCGAGCACGGCATCGGAAAGCGTGTTGGTCATGGAACGTTTACTTTGGCTGTGTGGTTTGAGCTGTTCCGGCCGGGCCGGCGTAATACGGTGTCAACGCTGACCTTTTGGGGCGCTTGCGGAACGGAGGCAAGGTGTCTATGTCGAGCACCGTGCCGATGGGCGTGACCAAAATGTCGCGCATTTGAGGGTTTTTCGATCGCAGCACAGGCGACTTGCTTGCCGGCAGCCGCATCTTCCTTCAAAATAGCCGCTTCCTTCACAACTTTGGAGAACAACCCATTCGCCGTCCCAACAGAGCCCCGGCCCCTGCCGCCAAAGACGGGCCGCGCATCAATGATGATATCCGCAACGCGCAAATCCAGCTGATCGATCAGACCGGCGACAACAAGGGTACGGTCGAGACCGTCCTTGCGATCCGCATGGCCCAGGAAGCTGGCATGGATCTGGTCGAGATCTCGCCAAATGTCAGCCCTCCCGTCTGCAAGATCATGGACTACGGGAAGTACAAGTATTCCGCCCAGAAGAAAGCCGCAGAGGCCCGCAAGCGGCAGAAGACGGTCGAGATCAAGGAGATCAAGCTCCGCCCGATGATCGACGACCACGATTACGACGTGAAGATGCGCGCGATGCTGCGGTTCTTCGAAGAGGGCGACAAGGTCAAGATCACACTGCGTTACCGCGGCCGCGAGATGGCGCACCAGGAGATCGGCACCAAGCTTCTGGACAAGATCAAGACGGACGTCGCCGAGCTCGCCAAGGTCGAGCAGGATGCGAGGTTCGAAGGCCGCCAGGTCGTGATGGTGCTGGCGCCGCGCTGACGCCGGCCATTTGAGCCCTGACAGTTCCACGGCCCGTCCGGAGCTCCGGCGGGCCGTTTTGTTCTTCACCTCTCCCGCTTGCGGGAGAGGTCGCGGCGCAAAGCGACGCGGGTGAGGGCTTTCTCCTCTGGGGGTCCTCGAATAGTCGGCGGGTCGCTGCGAGCGGTTCACCGTTGCCATTTGGCGCGCGCTCTGCCATAAGCCCAGCCTTCATCGCCCGGCTGATTTAAGGGCTGCCGTGGCGGTGTTTCGTGCGGGTTTCGCGCCAGTTCGCAAAAACTTGAGCACAATCAACGCTCTAACGAGCATTTTAGACGGCCAGCCGCCTTCACGGGCGGCATTCTGTTGTGGCCAGAGGAGAGCAAAATGCCCAAGCTGAAGACCAAGTCGGGCGCTAAAAAGCGCTTCAAGGTGACTGCCACCGGCAAAGTGATGCACGCCCAGCGCGGCAAGCGTCACGGCATGATCAAGCGGACGAAGAAGCAGATCCGTCAGCTCCGCGGCACCCGCGTGCTGTTCAAGACCGACGGCGACAACGTCAAGAAGTACTTCTTGCCGAACGCCTGATCGCGTCCCCGATCACTGCCACCTGCGCCGCGATTGACGCGGCGATCCGAAAACCAAGTCATCTCTGAAGGATTTTGTCATGTCTCGCGTCAAACGCGGTGTGACCGCCCACGCCAAGCACAAGAAAGTCTACAAGGCCGCCAAAGGCTTCCGCGGCCGCCGCAAGAACACCATCCGCGCCGCCAAGCCGGCGGTCGAGAAGGCGCAGCAGTATGCGTTCCGCGACCGCAAGCGCAAGAAGCGGACCTTCCGCGCGCTCTGGATCCAGCGCCTCAATGCCGCCGTCCGTCCGTTCGGCATGACCTACAGCCGATTTATCGACGGCCTGGCAAAGTCGGGCATCAGCGTGGACCGCAAGGTGCTGTCGGATCTCGCGATCAACGAGCCCGCGTCGTTCCAGGCGATCGCCGAGAAGGCCAAAGCTGCTCTCGCTGCCTGAGCAAGCCTGCGCTAACGGCCGGCTCCGCCGGCCTTCAGCGCTCTCCGCGAGTAACGCTGGGCGACCTCCGCCCGGCAGAACGCTGTAAACGACGGGTATATGGTGCCGGATTGATTCCGGTACTCCCGTCGCAGATCCGCAACTCGCGCTGATAGGCCTGTTTCTGCGTGGCTTTGAGGCCGGGCATGAAGTGCGCCTCGCATTTCTTCTCGACGGCCGCGCCGAGCTGGACGTCTCCACTCGCGGTCAACTGGCAATCCCTGAACACTTTCATCGCGCTTTCGCAGCCCTTCTGGGCACTGATGGAGTCGACGACCTCGTCCAGCGTCATGGATTTCTCCATGCAAACCATCGCGCGCGCCCGGGTGAAGGTGACCGATACAACGACAGCCAGAGCCGCCAGGCAGGTCCTCAAGAACATCGCGTCATTCCTCGTATTCCTCTTGGTGCAGTGTAGCGGCGCAGCGTTCAACACAGCCAATCGTGCCCCCGAAACGACCGGCTTTTTGCTTGACGTTGCGGCCTTCGGGCGGCGACAACCCAGCCGAATTTAGCAGCAGGGATTTGACAGTGTCCGACCTCGCAACGCTCGAAACATACATCCTCGACCAGATCGCCGCTGCCGGCGACGAGGCCGCACTCGAAGCGGTGCGGGTCGCCTCGCTCGGCAAAAAAGGCTCGATCTCCGCGCTGCTTGCGACCCTCGGCAAGATGTCGCCGGAGGAGCGCAAGACGCAAGGCGCGGCGATCAACCTCGCCAAGGACAAGGTCATGCAAGCGCTCACCGCGCGGCGGGACGTGCTGAAATCGGCGGCGCTCGATGCGCGGCTCGCCTCCGAGACCATCGACGTCACCCTGCCGCTGCGCGATGCGCCGGCCGAGGCCGGACGCATCCATCCGCTGAGCCAGGTCTGGGACGAGCTGACCACGATCTTCGCCGACATGGGATTCTCGGTCGCCGAAGGTCCTGATATCGAGACCGACGACTACAATTTCACCAAGCTGAATTTCCCCAAAGGCCATCCCGCGCGCGAGATGCACGACACCTTCTTCTTCCATCCGAAGGAGGACGGCTCGCGCATGCTGCTGCGGACCCACACCTCGCCGGTGCAGGTGCGCACCATGCTGAGCCAGAAGCCGCCGATCCGCGTGATCTGCCCGGGCCGCACCTACCGCATCGATTCGGACGCGACCCACACGCCGCAATTCCACCAGGTCGAAGGCCTCGTCATCGACAAGCATTCGCATCTCGGCCACCTCAAATGGATCCTGCACGAGTTCTGCAAAGCGTTCTTCGAGGTCGACCACATCAACATGCGGTTCCGACCCTCGTTCTTCCCGTTCACCGAGCCGTCGATGGAAGTCGACATCCAGTGCCGCCGCGACAAGGGCGAGATCCGCTTCGGCGAGGGCGAGGACTGGCTCGAGATTTTGGGCTGCGGCATGGTGCACCCGAACGTGCTGCGCGCCTGCGGCATCGATCCCGATGAATACCAGGGCTTTGCCTGGGGCATGGGCATCGACCGCATCGCCATGCTGAAATACGGCATGAGCGATCTGCGCCAGCTGTTCGACAGTGATGTCCGCTGGCTGTCCAACTACGGCTTCAAGCCGCTGGAGGTGCCGACACTGGCGGGAGGGCTGAGCTCGTGATGGCTCACCGGGATACGATCGCTCCAGCCGCGCCGACGCTCCGACTCGAGCTTGCGAAGACCCTCTCCGTTTCCTTCGCGGCGAGAACCCTCTCCCTGCCCCTCCCCCGCAGGCGGGGGAGGGAATGGATAGAGCGAGCGCGCGGCGGCTGTCTCAAGGATACGTATTCCCTGTCCGCTCGACAGGTCGAACCCCCTCCCCCGCTTGCGGGGGAGGGCTGGGGTGAGGGTGTCTCCTCGATGGGGTTGCCAATGGTCGATCCTAAGCATCCGGACTGGAGAGTATCGACCAAGCTACGGGCCCATGCGCGTGCGCTCAGACGCAATTCGACCGATGCAGAGCGTATCCTCTGGTCGGAGCTGCGCGCCGGCCGGTTGAACGGTTTGATTTTTCGCCGCCAGGTGCCGATCGAGAACTACATCGCCGATTTCATCTGCCACGCAGCCAAGCTCGTCATCGAGCTCGATGACGGCCAACACTTCTCGGATGAAGGCGAACGCGCCGATGCACGGCGATCTGCCGTCATCGAAGCAAAGGGCGTTAAGGTGCTCCGCTTCAGCAATCACGATGTGATGACAAATCGCGTCGGCGTTCTCGAAACAATCACCACTGCCGTTGCGGAGAGAGCCCCCACCCCAGCCCTCCCCCGCAAGCGGGAGAGGGAGCAGACCGTCTCCGTGGAGAAAAAGCAGCCATGAAATTCACCCTCTCCTGGCTGAAGGATCATCTCGACACCGACGAGCCGCTGGAAAAGCTGGCCGACAAGCTCACCATGATCGGGCTCGAGGTCGAGAACATCGAGGACAAGACGAAGGCGCTCAAGCCCTTCACGATTGCCAAGGTGATCTCGGCCGAGCAGCATCCGAATGCGGATCGGCTACGCGTCTGCATGGTCGACACCGGCAGTGGCGCCGCGCCCGTGCAGGTCGTCTGCGGCGCGCCGAATGCGCGCGCGGGGCTCGTCAGCGTGTTCTCAGCACCCGGAACTTACATCCCGGGCAAGGACATCACGCTCGGCATCGGCACCATCCGCGGCGTCGAGAGTCGCGGCATGCTGTGCTCGGCCGCCGAGCTGCAGATCTCGAACGACCATGACGGCATCATGGAATTGCCGGCGGATGCGCCGATCGGCGCTGCTTACGCCGAATGGGCCGGCCTCGGCGATCCCGTGATCGAGATCAATCTGACCCCGAACCGGCAGGACTGCACCGGCGTGCACGGCATCGCGCGCGATCTCGCCGCAGCCGACATGGGCAAGTTCAGGGATCCGACCGTCAAGGCCGTGAAAGGCGAATTCCCCTGCCCGGTGAAGGTCACGGTCGAGGACGCCAATCTGTGTCCGGGCTTTGCGCTGCGGCTGGTGCGCGGAGTCAAGAACGGCCCGTCGCCGGAATGGCTGCAGAAGCGGCTGACTGCGATCGGCTTGCGTCCCATCAACGCGCTGGTCGATATCACCAACTTCATGACCTATGATCGCGCGCGGCCGCTCCATGTGTTCGACGCAAAGAAAGTCAAGGGCAATCTCGTGGTGCGCCATGCCCGCGACGGCGAGACGCTGCTCGCGCTCGACGGCCGCACCTACAATCTCGATCCCGCCATTTGCGTGGTCGCCGATGAGCACGGCGTCGAATCGCTCGCCGGCATCATGGGCGGCGAAGCATCGGGCTGCGACGAGACCACCACCGACGTGCTGATCGAATCGGCGCTGTGGAACGAGATCAACATCGCCCAGACCGGCCGCAAGCTCGGGATCAATTCGGATGCGCGCTATCGCTTCGAGCGCGGCGTCGACCCGGCCTTCATGGTGCCGGGGCTGGAGCTCGCGACAAAACTAGTGATGGAGCTGTGCGGCGGCGCTCCGTCGGAGAGCGTCGTGGTCGGCAAAGCGTTCGGCGACGACCGCGTGATCGACTTCCCGGTCACCGAGGTGAAGCGGCTGTCGGGCATCGAGGTGCCGCAGCCGGAGATGAAGCGCATCCTGACCCATCTCGGCTTCATGATGGCGGGCCCGGGTCCGGTGGTGAAGGTTGCGGTGCCGTCCTGGCGCTCCGACGTGCACGGCAAGGCCGACATCGTCGAGGAAGTCGTCCGCATCTACGGCATCGACAAGGTGCCGGAGACGCCGTTCGAGCGCGGCGAGGATGCGCGCAAGCCCGTGCTGACTCCGATCCAGCTCCGCACCCGCCGCGCCAGACGGGCGCTCGCAAGCCGCGGCATGACCGAGGCGGTGACCTGGTCGTTCATCACGAAGCCTGCAGCAAAACTGTTCGGCGGCGGCCAGCGCGAACTCGAAGTGGCCAACCCGATTGCATCTGATCTTTCCGACATGCGCCCGACCCTGCTGGCCGGCCTGACCGCGGCGACGCAGGCCAACGCCGATCGCGGCTTTGGCGATGTCGCGCTGTTCGAGGTCGGCCAGGTCTTCAGGGGCGACCGTCCGCAGGATCAGTTCATGGCGGCGAGCGGCATCCGCCGCGGCTTTGCCTCGTCAGAAGGTGTCGGCCGTCACTGGTCGGGTTCGACGCAGGCCAGCGTGTTCGACGCCAAGGCCGACGCGCTCGCCGTGCTGGCCGCTGCCGGCGCGCCGATGCAGGCGCTTCAGATCGTGGCCGGGGGACCTGCGTGGCTGCATCCCGGACGCTCCGGCACGATACAGATCGGCCCGCAGAACGTGCTCGGCAGTTTCGGCGAGATGCACCCGCGCGCGCTCGAGGTGCTCGGCGCCGACGGGCCGCTGATGGTGTTCGAAGTGATCCTCGACCGCATCCCCGAGGCCAAGAAGAAACCGACTCGCGCAAAACCCGTTATCGAGCTGTCGGCGTTCCAGCCGGTGTCGCGCGATTTTGCCTTCATCGTCGATCGTACCGTCAAGGCCGGCGACATCGTGCGCGCGGCGCAGGGCGTCGACAAGAAGCTGATCACCGCCGTCAACGTGTTCGACGTCTATGAAGGCAAGGGCATCGACGACGACAAGAAGTCGATCGCCGTCACGGTGACGATCCAGCCGCGCGAGAAGACGCTGACCGATCAGGAGATCGAGGCCGTCGCCGCAAAGATCGTGGCCGAGGTGATGAAGAAGACCGGCGGCGCATTGAGAGCATGAGTCTCGCGGACTTTCTGCCCAAGGACGTCAGCCTCACCATC
Source organism: Bradyrhizobium sp. 142 (assembly GCF_023074015.1). Classification (NCBI taxonomy): domain Bacteria; kingdom Pseudomonadati; phylum Pseudomonadota; class Alphaproteobacteria; order Hyphomicrobiales; family Nitrobacteraceae; genus Bradyrhizobium; species Bradyrhizobium sp. 142. The sequence continues at coordinate 58,244 of NZ_JADPKQ010000414.1, read as the reverse complement.
GCGATGGCGCTCTGCGCCATCGCTTTCGTTTCGGGCACTGCCCGCGGCTTTTCCGGTTTCGGCTCGGCGCTGATCTTCATGCCGCTTGCGAGCAGCGTCGCGGCACCGCGGCTCGTCGCAGCGCTGCTCCTCGTCATCGACTTCATCGCGGCGGCGCCGCTCCTGCCCGACGCATGGCGGAAGGCTGACCGCAGGGCGACCGCGGTGATCGTGCTGGGTGCGCTGGTCGGCGTGCCCGTCGGCACGTATTTCCTCAGCGTGCTCGAACCCGTCACCACGCGCTGGATCATCTCCTGCTTCGTCGCAACGCTGCTTCTGTTGCTGCTGTCGGGCTGGCGCTATCGCGGCAAGGATCACGCCTGGCTATCGGTCGGCATTGGCAGCCTCTCGGGCTTCTGTAGCGGGCTGGCGCAGACCGGCGGGCCGCCGATCGTCGGCTACTGGCTCGGCCGCCCGGTCGCCCCCATCGTCGCGCGCGCCAATATCCTGCTGTTCTTCGGCGCGTCGGACTTCTTCTCGATGGTCAGCTATGCGACGACCGGCCTGATCTCACGCGAGTCCCTCGTGCTGTCGCTCATCGTCGGCCCGGTCTACGCCGTCGGCGTCACGTTCGGCGCATCGCTGTTCGGGCGCGCGAGCGAAACCGTCTTTCGCGGCATCTGCTATGTGTTGATTGTGCTGGCGGTTGTTGCCGGCCTGCCGATGCTGGATGGAATTTTGCGCTGAACCATCCGCGGGTCGTCCTGGCGAAAACCAGGACCCACTATCCCGGTCGATCATTGTAGCGCAAGCTGGTAACCCCGAGTCTTCGCTAAACCACGCCCTGTGGTAATGGGTCCTGGATCTGCGCTCCGCAACGGGACAGCGCTGCGCGCTGCCCGGCGCTCCGTCCAGGACGACGAATGAGATTTGGTCCACGGCTAACGCTTCTGCCGCCGCTTGGTCGATTGCGTCGGCACGTCGGCTGGCTCGTCCTTGAGTGCGCCGATCTTGCGCAGCGCCGCATCCGCGGCGCGCTCTCCGCTTTCCCAAGCGCCGTCGACGGTGCCCCAGAGTGTCTCGTGCGCGGCTTCGCCCGCAAGGAACATGGGGCCGATCGGCTCGGTCAGCATCTTTCGCGATAGCTGCCCGCCGGGCGAAGCCGCCGACATCGCGCCCATCACGAAGGGCGAGGCGTTCCAGCGCGTCGCGCTGGCCTTCTGCACCGCGGCGGCCGCCTCGCTGCCGAACAATTTTGTGATCCATTCCCTGGCGAAGGCGATCATCGCTTTTTCGCCCTGTGCCGAGAGATCGCGGCCGAACGAGCCGCCGATATCGATCGAGCACAACGAAGACCCGCCGATATTGGCGAACAGCAGCGCGGTGCGCGTCGAATTGCTCTGCTCGATCAGGATGTCGTCGCGCGACAGCCCGAGCGGATTGCCCGGCAGTTGCAGCACGATGTGATCGTAGCTGCCGAGCCCGAGCTTTGACGCGGCGTCGAGCGTACGCTTGGGGATATCGGGCGCGAACTTGATCGCGCCTGCGGTCAGCACATTGGTCGAGACCGTGATGATGACGGCCCGCGCGGCGATCTTGCCGGACGGCGTTTCGACGCTGACGTCGCGGTTGCTCCAGGCGATGCGGCTTGCCGGCGTCGACAGCGCGACCGGCGCCTGCTCGCCGAGCTTGCTGATCAGCGTGCCCAGACCCTGGCGGCAGGCGATCGCGGCATTGCGGTCCTGCGCGCGCGCCTTGTCGATGGCCGAGAGCTCCTTCAGATCCTTGCCGGCAAAGCTCGCGCCCAGCACGAACTCCGCCGCGCCGGCCCAGTCGCCGAGATCCTTCGGCAGCACCGACGCGCATGCGGTATCCAGCTTGCCGCGCGCGGCTTCGTCGATGGCGCGGTTGGCGCGCACCAGCGCCGCGAGAAATTCCTCGGTCTCGCCGGCGCGCGCATTGCGGCGGCCGATGCGCATCTTCTGGCCCGACGGCGCCGGCAGGACGTCGAGCCCGGCGCTGCGCGCCAGCCGGATCATCGGATTGGTTTCGGGATTGTGCATCCAGCGTGCGCCGCGATCGAACGGCACGTCGAAGGTCGTGCTATCGGTGATGCAGCGCCCGCCGATCTGCGACGCTGCCTCTACCACCACGACCTTGCGATTGGCGGCCATGATGCGCCGCGCCGCAGCGATTCCGGCCGCGCCAGCGCCGATCACGACAATGTCAGCCTCGCGCGGCAGGGTCGCGGCCGATGCGCGCAGGATCGGCGCTGCGGCAAAGGCCGCCGACGCCGATAGGAAGCTGCGGCGCGTGATTGTCATGTCATGGTTTCCGAGGACTTGCGGCAAACGGGAACAGCTAGCGAACCTTGCCGCATCCGATGTTGTGCGGCAACTATCATGGTGAATCAATCGTACTTGACCTCACAGAGCCATGAACTGAATTGCAAGACGTTTCGACCATGCTAGAGAAGGGAAAAAGACGGCCGGAAAAGGCTGTGCGGGGAGTTCGAGATGGGGACCGTCCTAGATTCAGTCGGCAAGCTGATCGCCGCGTACCTCTCGAAGGAGGTGCCGGGTTATGAGCCGTTCACGCCGAGCGATCCGGAGCATCTGCGCGGCGTCATCGAGCCAGGCGACGTGCTGCTGGTTGAGGGCAACAACCGCATTTCCGGCATCATCAAATACCTGACACAATCGACCTGGTCGCACGCCGCGCTCTATGTCGGGCCGGTCGAGGGCGCGACGGAGCCCGACGGCGAGCCGCACGTGCTGATCGAAGCTAATATCGGCGAGGGCGTTACCTCCGCGCCGCTGTCTAAATACTTTCCCTATCACACCCGTCTCTGCCGCCCGGTCGGGCTGTCCCATGAGGACCGCACCACGGTCTGCCGCTATGCGATCAACCGCATCGGCTTCGGCTACGACACCAAGAACATCGTCGACCTGATGCGCTTCCTGTTTCCGCTGCCGATACCGCAGCGCTGGCGCCGCCGCATGATCGCGATCGGCTCGGGCGATCCCACCAAGATCATCTGCTCGGCGCTGATCGCGCAGGCCTTCGACGCGGTGCGCTATCCGATCCTTCCGAAGATCACCAAGGCCGGCAGCCGCGCTGCCCGCCGCGAGATCCTGCACATCCGCGATTCCTCGCTCTACATGCCCCGCGACTTCGACATCTCGCCCTATTTCGAAGTCGTCAAACCCACCATCGTGCACGGCTTCGACTACACCGCCCTGCACTGGGCCGACAAGCAGAAGCCGCTCGAGGAGGTAGCCGGCACCTTCGGTGTGTTTCCAGAAACGTTCCGTGCGCCGCCGCTCGTTCCTGAGACGATTGACGAAGAGACGCCGGTTCCGGCTGAAGAAATGATCGCGCCTGCGCAGATGGTGGAGCGCGTCACAGTCTCGGAGCATTTCCTGCTGCTGAAGAAGATCGCGATGTACCGCCCGCGGCGGCGGGCACGTGTGAGAGGGATGGCGGCGTAGAGCAATAATATTCGTGTCGTCCTGGCGAAAGCCAGGACCCATTACCCCAGGGCGCAGTTTGGCGAAGACTCGCAGTCTGGGACTTCTACCATCCACAATCGATGGATTCCGCGGTATGGGTCCTGGCTTTCGCCAGGACGACGTGGAGAGGCATCACGTCACTTCGCCGTGACGGAGAATGCAGGACCTACCGCTCCGCCCGTCCGATCACCGCCATCAGCTCCGCGATCTTCTCGCGCTGGTCGGCCTTGTCGCCGCTTGCGATCGCGTGCTCGACGCAATGGGCGACGTGGTCTTTCAAAATCTCCTCCTCGACCCGGCGCAACGCGGCGCGCACCGCCGAGATCTGCGTGACGATGTCGATGCAGTAGCGATCCTCCTCAACCATTTTCGAGAGGCCACGCACCTGGCCCTCGATCCGGCCGAGACGTTTTCCGACGGATGCCTTGATGTCCTTGCGCATGCCGTCTATATACCCCCCTAGGGTATCTATTGCAAGGCCGGAGCGTTGGCAATGAACGACACCAAACACGGGCACCATCTCAAGCCGAAAACCGATTCCGGATGCGGCTGTTCCGCCAAGGCGGCGGCGCCGGCCAAGCCCGCGACCTCCTCATGCTGCGGCGGGCACGGCGATCACGCCGGCCATGCCCACGTGCATGACCATGGGGGCACGGCAACGACGACCCGCGATCCCGTCTGCGGCATGACGGTCGATCCCGCGACCTCCAAACACCGCTTCGACCATCACGGCGAGACTTTTCATTTCTGCTCGGCCGGCTGCCGCGCCAAGTTCGCGGCCGACCCGGCCAAATACCTCGCCAAGGAGAAGACGCCCGAGCCGGAGATGCCGGCGGGCACGATCTACACCTGCCCGATGCATCCGCAGATCCGCCAGGTCGGGCCGGGAAGCTGCCCGATCTGCGGCATGGCGCTGGAGCCCGAGGTCGCGAGCCTGGAGACAGGGCCCAATCCGGAGCTTGCCGACATGACGCGGCGGTTCTGGATCGGCGGCGCATTGGCGCTGCCGCCGGTGGTGCTGGAGATGGGCGGTCATGTCGCCGGTCCGCACAATTGGATCGACGGGGCACTGTCGAACTGGATCCAGCTCGTCTTCGCCACGCCCGTCGTGCTGTGGGCTGGCTGGCCGTTCTTCGTGCGCGGCTGGCGGTCGCTGCTCACGCGCAATCTGAACATGTTCACGCTGATCGCGATGGGTACGGGCGTCGCCTATGTCTACAGCGTCATCGGCACGCTCGCGCCGCAGATATTCCCCGCGACCTTCCGTGGCCACGAGGGCGCGGTCGCCGTCTATTTCGAGGCCGCCGCAGTCATCACCGTGCTGGTCCTGCTCGGCCAGGTGCTGGAGCTGCGCGCCCGCGATGCGACGTCCGGCGCGATCAAGGCGCTGTTGCAGCTCGCCCCGAAGACTGCGCGCCGCATCGATGCCGATGGCGGCGAGCACGAGGTCGAGATCGACGCCCTTCATGCCGGCGACCGCCTGCGCGTGCGGCCGGGCGAAAAAGTGCCGGTCGACGGAGTCATTCTGGAGGGCCGCTCGTCGCTCGACGAATCCCTCGTCACCGGCGAATCCATGCCCGTCACCAAGGAGGCCGACGCAAAAGTCATCGCCGGCACGCTCAACCAGTCGGGCAGCTTCATCATGCGCGCCGACAAGGTCGGGCGTGAGACGCTGCTCTCGCAGATCGTGCAGATGGTCGCCGACGCACAGCGCTCGCGCGCGCCGATCCAGCGGCTCGCCGATCAGGTCGCCAGCTGGTTCGTGCCGGCCGTCATCATCGTTGCCGTCGCTGCATTTGCAGCGTGGGCCTGGTTCGGACCTGAGCCGCGGTTGGCTTTCGGTCTCGTCGCGGCTGTCAGCGTGCTGATCATCGCCTGCCCCTGCGCGCTCGGGCTCGCCACCCCGATGTCGATCATGGTCGGCGTCGGCCGCGGTGCGCAAGGAGGCGTGCTGATCAAGAACGCCGAGGCGCTGGAGCGGATGGAGAAGATCGACACGCTCGTGGTCGACAAGACGGGCACGCTCACCGAGGGCAAGCCCAAGGTGGTCGCGATCGTGCCGGCAGCCGGCTTTACGCAAGACGACATCCTTCGCCTCGCAGCCAGCGTCGAGCGCGCCAGCGAGCATCCCTTGGCCGACGCCGTCGTGCGCGCGGCGAAGGAGAAGCAGCTTGCACTCGGTAGCGTCGAGCAGTTCGATTCGCCGACCGGCATGGGCGCCACCGGCAAGGTGGACGGCAGAACCATCGTGCTTGGCAATGCGAAATATTTGAGCTCGATCGGTATCGACACCAGGGTGCTCGACGCCGAGGCCGAGCGCCTGCGCGGCGACGGCGCGACCGTGATCAACATGGCCGTTGACGGCGCGATCGCAGGCCTGTTCGCGATCGCCGATCCGGTCAAGGCTTCGACGCCGGAGGCGCTGAAAGCGCTCGTCGTCGAAGGCATCAAGGTGATCATGCTGACCGGTGACAATCGCACCACGGCGCAAGCCGTCGCGCGCCGGCTCGGCATTGCCGACGTCGAGGCCGAGGTGCTGCCCGACCAGAAGAGCGCGGTGGTGACGAAACTGCAAAAGGCTGGCCGCAGCGTCGCGATGGCCGGCGACGGCGTCAACGACGCTCCGGCGCTGGCAGCGGCCGAAGTCGGCATCGCCATGGGCACCGGCACGGACGTCGCCATGGAAAGCGCCGGCGTCACCCTGCTCAAGGGCGACCTCACCGGCATCGTGCGTGCGCGAAAACTGTCGCAGGCGACCATGAGCAACATCCGGCAAAACCTGTTCTTTGCCTTCATCTACAATGCCGCCGGAATTCCGATCGCCGCCGGCATCCTCTATCCGACATTCGGCGTGCTGCTCTCGCCGATCATCGCGGCGGCCGCGATGGCGCTATCATCGGTCAGCGTTGTCGGGAATGCGCTGCGGCTGCGCGCGACGCGGCTGTGAGCGCGGTGGAATCCGTGTAGAATGGCAAGAGCGCACCGCGCGAGCGGACATGTCCCCCGTCGCCGCTCCGGGATACGGCTTTTGCGCCGCAGCCATCAGGCCGGAATCCCTTGCCGAAGCGGCCTGGGGTGTCTACCTCTCGCGGGTGGTTTCGTGAGAGGTGCTGCCATGCTGGATGCCGCCGTCAAGGCGCTGTCGCAAATGATCTCACCGCCGATGCGCTCGATCCTGTGGCGATCGATCGGCGTCGCCCTGGTGCTGATCGTCGTGATGGCGATCGGGTTACAGCGGCTATTGAGCTGGTTTGCGACTTATGGCGAGGTTTGGCTCGAGGGGCTGCTTGGTCCCGGCTGGCACACATCGCTGGAAGTGCTCGCCTGGATCGTCTCGATCGCGGCAGGCCTCGGCGTCGTGTTCGGCGCGGTGTTCCTGATGCCGGCGATCACCTCGCTGGTGGCGAGCCTGTTCGTCGACGATGTCGCCGACCATGTCGAGCGCGAACACTATCCCGCCGAACGTCCCGGCGTCGCGTTGCCTTTCAGCCAGGCGATCACCGAGGGCGTCAAGACCGCATTGCTGACCATCCTGGTCTACCTGATCGCGCTGCCCTTCGTGTTGCTGGCCGGCGCGGGCTTCCTGATCTTCTTCCTCGCGACCGCCTGGCTGCTGGGCCGCGAATATTTCGAGCTCGCCGCCATGCGCTTCCGCTCGCCGGAGGAAGCCAAGGCGATGCGGCGCGACAATGCGGCAACCATCTTCACCGCCGGCCTGATCATCGCGGCCTTCGTCTCGATCCCGATCGTCAATCTGGCGACGCCGATCTTCGGCATGGCCTTCATGGTCCATATGCACAAGCGCCTGTCCGGATCGCGGCCCGAGCTGATCGAGCCGGCACGGCAGATGTGGTGATGGCAGCCGGTGCGGGATCAACTCAGACCGTCTTCTCCGGCCACCGGCAGAGATCGTTGATCAGGCATACTTCGCAGCGCGGCCTGCGCGCGAGGCAAGTATAGCGGCCGTGCAGGATCAGCCAATGATGCGCATGCAGCATGAACTCCGCTGGGATCACCTTTTCGAGACCGAGCTCGACCTCGAGCGGCGTCTTGCCGGGCGCAAGTCCGGTGCGGTTGCCGACGCGGAAGACGTGCGTGTCGACCGCCATGGTGTGCTCGCCAAAGGCCATGTTGAGCACGACGTTAGCGGTCTTGCGCCCCGCGCCGGGTAACGACTCGATCTCGGCACGCGTGCGCGGCACCTCGCCGCCGAACTCGCTGAGCAGCTTGGCCGACAGGGCGATGACGTTCTTCGCCTTGGTGCGGTAGAGTCCGATGGTCCTAATGTAATCGCGAAGCCGCTCCTCGCCGAGATCGAGCATCTTTTGCGGCGTGTCGGCGACCTCAAACAATTCGCGCGTCGCCTTGTTGACACCGGCGTCGGTCGCCTGCGCCGACAGCACGACGGCGACGAGCAGCGTAAAAGGATTGAGATGCTCGAGCTCTCCCTTTGGCTCCGGATTGGCTTTGCGGAAACGGCTGAAGGCTTCGTGGATCTCGGACGGGGTCCAAAGCTTTGTAGCCTTGAGCGATTTCTTCGCGGCCGCTCTCGGCTTTGCTACGGCCGGCTTTGCCTTTTTCTTCGGCACGGCTGTTTTGCGCGGGACCGCCTTGCGGGTGATTTTTGCCATGATCGGGATATACTGAGGGACGATGAGCACAGGCAACGAAATTGAGCGCGAGCGATCTGCAAGCGAAAGCGAGGTGCAGATCTTCTCCGCACGCCTGACGCCGCACCGCTCGCTGAATCGCACCGGTTTCCTTGCCTTGATGATGTTTTTGAGCGTGGTCAGCTTCGCCACCGGCATCGCGTTCCTGATGATGGGAGCATGGCCGGTGTTCTGCTTCTTCGGCCTCGACGTGCTGGTGATCTGGTGGGCCTTCAAGGTCAATTTCCGCACCGCTCGCGCGCGCGAGGAGATCGTGGTCACGCCGTCCGAATTGCGCGTCCGGCGCGTCAGCCACCGCGGTCAGGTCGCCGAATGGACATTCAACCCGCTCTGGGTCCGCCTTGATCAGGAGGTCGACGAGGAATACGGCATCGAACACCTCTTTCTGATCTCGCGCGGCCACCGGCTGCTGATTGCCGGATTTTTGGGCCCAGAGGAAAAATCTAGTTTTTACAATGCCTTGGTCGGGGCGCTGAACGCCGCCCGACACGGCCCGATCTACAATCCGCTCAGCTGAGCCCGGGTCGGAAAACGGGTGGTTTCGAGGCGCCCCCTCCCCTACATTTCCGGTCATGATGACACTTGCCATACATGACCAGCGCCTGGCAAAGCCGGGCCCCCAGCACGCCGCGATGCGCGACTATGATTCCGTGCGCCGGGCGATCGCCTTCATCTCGGAAAACTGGCGCGCGCAGCCGACCATCGAAGCGATGGCGAGTGCGGCCGGCGTCACGCCGGACGAGCTGCACCATCTGTTCCGCCGCTGGGCCTCGATCACGCCGAAAGCGTTCATGCAGGCGCTGACGCTCGACCATGCCAAGGGCCTGCTGCGGGATTCCGCCAGCGTGCTCGACGCCGCGCTCGACTCCGGCCTGTCAGGTCCCGGCCGGCTGCACGATCTTTTCGTCACCCATGAGGCGATGTCGCCCGGCGAATGGAAGAACGGCGGCGCCGGCCTCACCCTGCGCTACGGCTTCCATCACTCGCCGTTCGGCACCGCAATCGTGATCGCGACCGATCGCGGCTTGTCGGGCCTTGCCTTCGCCGATCACGGCGAGGAGAAGATCGCGCTGGCCGACATGATGCGGCGCTGGCCGAATGCAACTTACGTCGAGGACCACGAAGGCACTGCGCCGCTCGCCCAGCGCATCTTCGACACCAAGCTCTGGCGGCCGGACCAGCCGCTCCGCGTGGTCATGATCGGCACCGATTTCGAGGTGCGGGTGTGGGAGACGCTGTTGAAGATCCCGATGGGCCGCGCGGTTTCCTATTCGGACATCGCCTGCAACATCAAGAGCCCGAAGGCCTCGCGCGCCGTCGGTGCTGCCGTCGGCAAGAACCCGGTCTCCTTCGTCGTGCCCTGCCACCGCGCACTCGGCAAAAGCGGCGCGCTCACCGGCTATCACTGGGGCATCACCCGCAAGCAGGCGATGCTGGGCTGGGAAGCCGGGCAGTTGGGACTGCAGTAGTTGCGCTGCGTAGGGTGGGTTAGCGTCAGTGTAACCCACCACTTCTGCCACCGCGGAAACAAAAGAGGTGGGTTACGCTGGCGCTAACCCACCCTACAAATCTCCTGCAAACTTCGCGATCGATTAACCCGCCAGATCCAGCTTCGAGGCGACCGTCGAATCAGCGTTGAGCCGGTAGATGATCGGCACGCCGGTGGCGAGTTCGCGCTTCAGAATGCCTTCGGGCGACAGCTTTTCCAGCACCATGATCAGCGCCCGCAGCGAGTTGCCGTGGGCGGCGACGAGCGTCCTCTTGCCGTTGAGCACGGCGGGCAGAATCTCCTGCACGTAGTAGGGCAGCGCACGCGCCAGCGTGTCCTTCAGGCTTTCGCCGCCAGGCGGCGGCACGTCGTAGGAGCGGCGCCAGATCAGCACCTGGTCCTCGCCCCATTTCTTGCGGGCGTCGTCCTTGTTCAGACCTGAGAGATCGCCATAGTCGCGCTCGTTCAGCGCCAGGTCCTTCGACGTCGGCAGGCCTTCCTGGCCGAGCTCGCCGAGAATGAGATCGAGCGTGTGCTGCGCGCGCGTCAAAACCGAGGTGTAGGCGACGTCGAACACCAGGCCCTGCACCTTCAGCTTGCGGCCGGCTTCCCTAGCTTCCGTCACGCCGAGCTCGGTGAGATCCGGATCCTTCCAGCCCGTGAACAGGTTCTTGAGATTCCATTCGCTCTGGCCGTGGCGCACGAGCACGAGAAGACGTTCGCTCATTGAGACCTTTCCGTTACTTTCGTTCAGATGTCGGCAAGGCCGAGCACATCGGCCATCGAGTAGAGCCCGGGCTTCTTGCCATGCGCCCACAGGGCTGCCTTGAGCGCACCATGGGCGAACAGCATGCGATCCTCGGCATGGTGCGACAGCGTCAGACGCTCGAACGGGCCGAGAAAGCTCACGCTGTGATCGCCGGCCGCGGTGCCGCCGCGCAAGGAAGCAAAACCGATATCGCCGGGCTGGCGCGCGCCGGTGATGCCGTCGCGGCCGCGCACGCAATGCTCGTCCAGCGCGACGCCGCGACCGGCGGCGGCGGCCTGGCCCAGCATCAGCGCGGTGCCCGACGGGGCGTCGATTTTCATGCGGTGATGGGTTTCGACGATCTCGATATCGAAGCTTTGGTCGAGCGCCTTGGCGACGCGCTTGACCACGGCGGCGAGCAGGTTGACGCCCAGGCTCATATTGCCCGACTGCACCACCACCGCGCGGTTGGTGACGCTCTTGATCACGGCATCATCAGAGCCCGACAGGCCTGTCGTGCCGATGACGTGGACGAGACCGCGTTGGGCCGCGATCGCGACATTGGCGATGGTCGCCGCCGGCACGGTGAAATCCAGAATGCCGTCGGCGTCCTTCGACAACGCCCAGAGATCGGCCGAGAGTGTGATCCCGTTGGCAGGCAGACCTGCGAGCACGCCGGCATCCTTGCCGAGCAGCTCGGAACCTGGCGCCTCCAGCGCGCCCGCCAGCACCGCGCCTTCGCTTTCGGCGATTGCCCGTGTCAGTGCCCGGCCCATCCGGCCGCCGGCTCCAGCAACAATCAAGCGCATGTCGGACATGATGTGATCCTCTCAGGTGCGTTGTAGCGGCGGGACGCAGTTCCGGCAACCGAGGGGATGAGCGCTTTTACCCTCCCCTGGAGGGGGAGGGTCGCTGGGCATGCAGCGAAGCGAAATGCACAGCGGGGTGGGTTGACGGTCCCTCGACAACCAACAGTGTCCGAGTGGAGAGATCACCCCGCCCCGCTCGCGCTCCGCGCGATCGACCCTCTCCCCTCCAGGGGAGGGTAAGAGAGAGCGCGGCGCTTCAGCTCTCCGACGGCTGCGGGCCGTCATAGCCCTCGATGATGATGAGGTCGGCAATCGAGTGCGGCTGGCGCACCTTGATGTTGGCCTGGTATTCCGGCGAGTTGTAGCAGGCGATCGCGGTCTCGTAGTCCGGAAATTCGATCACGACATTGCGGGTGCGGCTCTGGCCCTCGACGGTGGTGAACTTGCCGGCGCGGACGACGAAGCGGCCACCCCATTTCTTGAAGATCGGACCATTTGCGACGGCGTAGGGCTTGTAGCCCTCGTCATTGCTGACGTCGACGCGTCCGATCCAGTAGCCTTTTGCCATGGTTGTTCTCCCTGTGTTGTTGATCTTTATTTGAGCATGACCTGATCGGAAAACCGCTGCGCACTTTTCCGGATCATGCTCCGAGCGCCTGTGCGATCTCGGTCTGGATGGCTTCGGCGACAGCCTTCGGGTCGGCGGCCTCCACCACCGGCCGCCCGACGACGAGATAGTCGGCGCCGGCCGCAATCGCGCGGCCCGGTGTCATGATGCGCTTCTGATCACCGCTTGCCGCGCCCGCCGGACGGATGCCGGGCGTGACGAGGTTCATCTGGTGGCCGACGACCTTGCGCAAGGCACCCACTTCCTCCGGCGAGCAGACGAGGCCATCCACGCCGAGCACCTGCGCCTGCTGCGCCCGTGCTTCGACCAGCTCGGAGACCCCGAGGCGATAACCGGCCGCATGCAGATCATCGTCGTTGTAGGAGGTCAGCACGGTAACGGCGAGGATCTTCAGGCTCGCGTTGCCGCGGCCTTCGACGGCGCCCTTCATGGTTTGCGGATAGGCGTGCACGGTGAGAAAGGTCGCGCCGAGCTTGGCGACACTTTCGACGCCGCGCATCACGGTATTGCCGATGTCATGCAGCTTGAGATCGGCAAACACCTTCTTGCCCTTGTCGGCGAGTTTGCCGATCAACGGCAGGCCGCCTGCATAAGCGAGCTGATAGCCGATCTTGTAGAAGGAGACGCTGTCGCCAAGCCTTGCGATCATCGCCTCCGCAGCATCAAGGCTCGGCAGATCGAGCGCGACGATCAGGCGGTCTTTCGCGGCGATTTCGGCTGGCGTCATGTCACCTCACATCATGCGTTGAGAAATGTCGATCAACTGCCGCACCATGGTCTTCAGCGCGTCGATATCGCCCTGGTTCTTCAGCCTGTCCATATCGTCATAGGCCTGGTCGGCAAAGGCGAGCGTGAGCTGGCTGGCGATCACATTGGCGTGGCAGGAGGTCAGGATCAGCCGCAACGCCTGCAGCGCGCGGGCAGCGCCGAGCCGGCTCTGCGAAGCGCCGGCGAGCGCGAAGACGCGGTTGCGGAACACCTCGCCGCGCGCCTCGTGCAGCTCATGCACGCGGCTGACCCAGTCGATCGCATTCTTCAGCAGCGGCGGCACCGAGGCGTTGTATTCGGGCGAGACGATCAACACGCCATGATGCGCGTCGATCATGCGCTTGAGATTTATGGCGTGCTTCGGCACACCGGACTTTGCCTGGAGGTCGCCGTCATAGATCGGCAGCGGAAAATCGGCGAGCGAGATCCGGGTGATGTCGACGCCGGCCTGAACGAACTCATAAGCAGCCACCGCCGCCAGCTTCGCATTATGCGAGCCGGTGCGCAGCGAGCCGGGAATGATCAGGATCTTGGGTGCGGACATCCAATCCAATTGCGTTCGGCGAAACGAGACCGCCGCGCAAAGAGGGAAGCCGGCGGAATTAGTCCTTGCGATACACCCAGACGCGGGCCGGCGGAAGGTTCATCCAGATCCGTTCCGAGGCTTCTGTGGACACGCCGGGCAGCGATTTCGGGATCGGCGGCACCACCGCATACGTGAACTGCACGAACGGCGCGCCAGGCGCCAGCGCCGTGAAGGCATCGCGAATGAGCCGCAGCCGCGTCAGCATCGGTTTGGTCACCAGCGGCAGGCCGGAGACCACGGCAGACGCCGGCGCGCTCAGCACGTTCCAGAGCGTGTCGCGCAGGCGATAGGCATCGCCCTGCACCACCTTGGCCTGCGGATAACGGTCGCGCAGCAGCGCGCAGAAGCCGGGATTGTACTCGACTAGGACAAGACGCTTCTGGTCGACGCCGCGCTCGACCAGGGCCGAGGTGATGGCGCCGGTGCCGGGTCCGAGCTCGACCACGGGTGCGTCCGAATTGATGTCGACGTAATGCGCCATGGTCCGGGCTAGGAGCTTACCCGACGGCATGACTGCGCCCATATGCAGGGGCTTTTCGATCCATGACCGGAGAAAACGCACCTCGTCGTCAAGACGAGGCTTCTTCAACGCACGCGCGGACGATGGCAATGGCATGTCAGGACCGGACGGGACGGGACCCCGCGTCACCGCGGCGTGTCAGAAAATGGTCATAAAGACGTATAGGCCGGAGGCGGTACGGTCAAGACGAGTCAACTCGCCCGATTACCGAAGAAATCCTTGACCTTGGCGAAGAACCCCTCGGATTCCGGCTGGGTGTTGCCGGAGGAGAGCTTTTCGAACTCGGCCAGCAATTCCTGCTGCTTCTTGGTGAGGTTTTGCGGGGTCTCGACTACGACTTGGACATACATGTCGCCCATCTGGCGCGAGCGCAGCACCGGCATACCCTTTGATACAATGCGGAAGCGGCGGCTGGACTGGGTTCCGGCAGGCACTTTCACCTTGGCCTTGCCCTTGTCGATGGTCGGCACCTCGAATTCGCCGCCAAGTGCAGCCGTCACCATCGAGATCGGCACGCGGCAATGCAAATCGGCGCCGTCGCGCTGGAAGAACTGGTGCTGGGCGAGCGACAGGAAGATGTAGAGGTCGCCGGGCGGGCCACCGCGGACACCGGCCTCGCCTTCGCCGGCGAGCCTGATCCGTGTGCCGTCCTCGACTCCCGGGGGAATGTTGACCGACAGCGTGCGCTCGCGGGTGACCCGGCCCTGTCCCAAGCAGGACGGGCAGGCGTCCTCGATCATCTGGCCGCGTCCCTGGCAGCCGGGACAGGTCCGCTCCAGCGTGAAGAAGCCCTGTGACTGCCGTACACGGCCGGCGCCGCCGCAGGTCGAGCAGGTCTTCGGCTTGGTGCCGGCCTTGGCGCCGATGCCCGAGCAGGCCTCGCAGGTGACCGAGACCGGAATCTCGATCTGCGCGGTCTTGCCGCCGAAGGCTTCCTCGAGCGTGATTTCCATGTTGTAGCGCAGGTCGGCGCCGCGCTCGCGGCCACCGCGGCCGCGCTGTCCGGCCATGCCGAACAGGTCTTCGAAAATGTCGGAAAAGGAAGACGCAAAGCCCGCGCCGAACCCGGCGCCCCCGCCAGGACCGCCCTGCTCGAAGGCGGCATGGCCATAGCGGTCGTAGGCGGCGCGCTTGTCCCTGTCCTTGAGAACCTCGTAGGCCTCGTTGATTTCCTTGAAACGGATTTCGCTGGTGTCATCCCCAGGATTGCGGTCGGGGTGAAACTTCATCGCAAGCTTGCGGAACGACGACTTCAGCTTGGATTCGTCGGCGTCGCGGTCGACTTCCAGGGTTTCGTAGTAGCAGCGCTTGGTGGACGTGGACATGTTGAACTCGGTCTATCCAATCGCGATTCAAGTCGGAGCGAAACAACCTCGCCACGCGACGATATAAGTGCCCCTCCGCCTTGCGGCAGAGGGCAGCACGGCGGCGGCGTTCAGGATAACGGCTGGAAATTGATCGATGGTAACGGCGCGGTGCCCCGCCCGGTCCGACACGAAAGCCTCCCCCTTGAAGGGGGAGGCCGAAGCTGCGTGTGGGGTGCAATCCGTCCGCATCATCAGCCTCTGAGGGCTTATGCAGACTTCTTGTTGTTCTTGTCGTCGTCGACTTCGGTGAATTCCGCGTCGACCACGTCGTCCTTGGCCGCATCCTTCTTGGCGTCGGCCTCGGCCTGCTGCTTGTACATGGCCTCGCCGAGCTTCATCGAAGCCTGGGCCAGCGTGTTGGTCTTGGCCTTGATCGCCTCGGCATCGTCGCCCTTCAGCGCTTCCTTGAGGTCGCTGACGGCATCCTCGATGGCACGGCGCTCGTTCTCGGCAACCTTCGAACCGTGCTCGGCCAGCGCCTTTTCGGTCGAGTGCACCAGCGCGTCGGCATGGTTCTTGGCATCGACTGCCTCGCGGCGCTTCTTGTCGGCCGCGGCGTTGGCTTCGGCCTCCTTGACCATCTTGTCGATGTCGGCTTCCGTCAGGCCGCCGGAGGCCTGGATGCGGATCTGCTGCTCCTTGCCGGTCGCCTTGTCCCTCGCCGAGACGTTGACGATGCCGTTGGCGTCGATGTCGAAGGTCACCTCGATCTGCGGCATGCCGCGCGGGGCCGGCGGAATGCCCATCAGGTCGAACTGGCCAAGCATCTTGTTGTCGGCCGCCATTTCACGCTCGCCCTGGAAGACGCGGATGGTGACCGCGTTCTGGCTGTCCTCGGCGGTCGAGAACACCTGGCTCTTCTTGGTCGGGATCGTGGTGTTGCGGTCGATGATGCGGGTGAACACGCCGCCCAGCGTCTCGATGCCCAGCGACAGCGGGGTCACGTCGAGCAGCAGCACGTCCTTGACGTCGCCCTGGAGCACGCCGGCCTGGATCGCGGCGCCGATCGCCACGACTTCGTCCGGGTTGACGCCCTTGTGCGGCTCCTTGCCGAACAGCTGCTTCACGACTTCCTGGACCTTCGGCATGCGGGACATGCCGCCGACCAGCACCACTTCGCCGATCTCACCGGCGGTGACGCCGGCATCCTTGAGCGCCTTGCGGCAGGGCTCGACGGTCTTCTGGACGAGGTCATCGACCAACGCTTCGAACTTGGCGCGGGTGAGCTTCATCGTCAGATGCTTCGGGCCGGTCTGGTCCGCGGTGATGAAGGGCAGGTTGATCTCGGTCTGCGTCGTCGAGGACAGCTCGATCTTGGCCTTTTCAGCGGCCTCTTTCAGGCGCTGCAAGGCGAGCTTGTCGTTGCGCAGGTTGATGCCCTGCTCCTTCTGGAACTCGTCGGCGAGGTAGCCGACCAGGCGCATGTCGAAATCTTCGCCGCCGAGGAAGGTGTCGCCGTTGGTCGACTTCACCTCGAACACGCCGTCGCCGATTTCGAGAATGGAAATATCGAACGTGCCGCCGCCGAGGTCGTACACGGCGATCGTGCCGGCCTTGGTCTTGTCGAGACCATAGGCGAGTGCAGCCGCGGTCGGCTCGTTGATGATGCGCAGCACTTCAAGGCCCGCGATCTTGCCGGCGTCCTTGGTCGCCTGGCGCTGGGCGTCGTTGAAGTAGGCGGGAACGGTGATGACGGCCTGCTCGACCTTCTGGCCGAGATGGGCTTCCGCGGTCTCCTTCATCTTCTGCAAGATGAACGCCGAGACCTGCGAGGGCGAGTAGGTCTGGCCGTCGGCCTCGACCCAGGCGTCACCGTTGGAAGCCTTCACGATCTTGTAGGGAACGAGCTTCTTGTCCTTCTCGACCATCGGGTCGTCGTAGCGGCGGCCGATGAGGCGCTTCACTGCGAAGAAGGTACGCTCGGGATTGGTAACGGCCTGGCGCTTGGCCGGCTGGCCGATGAGGCGCTCACCGTCGTCCGTGATCGCGACGATCGAAGGCGTCGTGCGCATGCCTTCGGAATTCTCGATGACTTTGGCGTTTTTGCCGTCCATTACGGCGACGCACGAATTCGTGGTGCCGAGGTCGATCCCAATGACCTTTCCCATGGTCCTGATATCCTTGTTTTTGCGGCAGGCTGGCTGGGCCCAGAAGGCACCCGAACCGAAACCCCCTAAGATCAAACATCCGCGATATTGCGATGGTTGACGCTCATATAGGAGGGGGGGAGGGGCCCGCAAGGACCGAACGCAAGTTTCGGCCGTGAAAACATTGGGTTTTGGAAGATCATATCCGGGCTGAACCGCCCTTGCAGGTGAGGAAATATTAACAGGTTCAGGCCTGGGCCGGCACCCGCCACGCTGATCTGCCCGCCCTGTTACGGCAAGGCCAAACCCGCTAAAAGGCGGGCGGCCGGGCCGCCTCGTCGAGGCTGCTTCGCGCGACAAAGCGGCCCGATGGCCGACCATCGAACGGCCTCAATGTGAACCAACTAGAATGCCCATGAAGCTGATCCGCCCCCTCTCCGCGCTCGCCCTTCTCGTCGCCACGGCACTTCCGGCTTTTGCGATCGATCCTGAATTTCCGCCGGGACTGCGCCTCGGCATGGTGCCGCTGATCGGCCTCAACGCGGCCAAAACCTTTCCGGGGTTCGAGAGCGAGGACGGCAGCGTCAAGGTGCTGATCACCGAGTTGCCGCCGGACGCCTATGGCGAGGTCGCCAATGCCTTCAAGGCCAGCCCGGCCGGCGCCGGCGGGGTCAAGCCGGACAAGGTCGAGACCCCCGCGGGCCTTGCCTATTTCACCACCGAGACCGGCAAGGCCGGCGATGCACTGGTGAAGCGTTATTCGATGATCGTGCAGGGCACCGGCTTCTCCGGCTATGTCGCGGTCCAGATTCCCGAGAACGCCACCAAGATCTATACCGACGAGGCGGTGCGGCAGATGTTCGCGAGCGCCGTGACGCGCAAGGAGGTACCGGTCGAGGAGCAGCTTTCGCGGATGCCGTTCAAGGTCACCGACCTCGCCGACTTCAAGAACGTGCGCACGCTGGCGCCGGGCACCAGCATCATCCTGGCCGATGGCGACGAGAGCACCGGCTTCGAGCCAAAACCGTTCATGATCCTCGGCCTGATCGGCGCGACGCCGCAACAGGCCGAGGACCGCGCCCGCTTCGCCCAGGAAGCGGCGCTCCAGATCCCCGGCGTGCGCGAATCGCGCGTCACCATGTCCGAGCCGATCCGCATCAACGGCCAGCAGGGGTTTGAAACCCGGATCGACGGCATCAGCGGCAAGGACAAGACCGCCGTGACGGTGGTGCAGTGGATCCGCTTCAGCAGCGGCGGCGCCTCGCTGCGTATTGTCGCCAGCGCTCCGCGCGACCAGTGGCCCAACGCCTTCAACCGCTTCCGCGCCGTGCGCGACGGCATCCAGCCCAAGGGCTAGCTGCATCCGCGAGCGAAATGCGCTCCCTTCCCCGCTTGCGGTCGCTTGCGGGGGAGGACTGGGGAGAGGGTGTCTCAACAACGAAGACTCCCCAGAGGGAAGGAAGACTCCCCCAGAGGAGAGAACCCTCACCCGGCGCTTCGCGCCGACCTCTCCCGCATGCGGGAGAGGTGCACCGAGCTCGCGGCAAGCGCTCAGCCACTAACCAACATCGGCTGCATTTTCGGGCTTCTGTTCGCATACGAATGGAACTAGGCTTTCCTCCCGTTGGATCATCCCGGAGGGAGGCGAACCATGCTGCATCGGCGACAAATCTTGGCCGCACTTGGGACGACGGCACTCGCGGCGCTCGCTCCAACCGCACTCTTTGCAGCCGCATCGATCAAGCCGGATGATGCATCCGCGCTGCTCGTGATCGACGTGCAAAACTGTTTCCTGCCCGGGGGCAGCCTCGCGGTGAAGGAAGGCGAGCAGGTGGTGCCGGTCATCAACAAGATGGCCAAGGCGTTCGCCAACGTGGTGATGACGCAGGACTGGCACACGCCCGGCCACATCTCCTTTGCCTCGGTACATTCCGGGAAGAAGCCGTTCGAGACCGTCGACCTGCCCTACGGCAAGCAGGTGCTGTGGCCCGACCATTGCGTGCAGGGCACCGACGGCGCCGCGCTGTCAAAGGACCTTTCGATTCCGCAGGCCGAACTCGTCATCCGCAAGGGCTTCCACAAGGACGTCGACAGCTACTCGGCCTTTCTCGAGGCCGACGGCAAGACCTCGACCGGCCTCGCCGGCTATCTGAAGGCGCGCAAGATCAAGCGCGTCTTCGTCGCGGGGCTGGCGACGGATTTCTGCGTCGCCTGGACCGCGCTCGACGCGCGCAAGGCCGGCTTCGAGGTCTATGTAGTGGAAGACGCCTGCCGCGGCATCGACACCCAGGGCTCGCTGGCGAAAGCCTGGGCCGACATGGCCAAGGCCGGGGTGAAGCGGATTCAGTCCGCGGATATCGCGGTGAGCGCGTAAGCGACGCGAAAACTGCCAGCCCCTCCTCCGTGAGGAGCCCGCTTCTTCGCGCGCGTCTCGAAGGATGGAGGCCCCCGCTGTTACATCTTGGCCTTCATGGTTCGAGACGCCGCGCAAAGGGCGCGGCTCCTCACCATGGGATCGAGGGCTCACGCCGCGCTGTTCGGCTCGTTGGTGTTGGCGGCGGGCGCGACCTTCGCGCCGCCCTTGGCGACACCGACCAATGCCGGGCGCAGCACGCGCTCGCCGATGGTGTAGCCGGCCTGCATGACCTGCACCACGGTGCCCGACGGCACCGACGCATCAGGCACTTCGAACATCGCCTGCTGGAAGTTCGGGTCGAACTTCTGGCCCGAGGGGTCGAACTTCTTCACGCCGTGCTTTTCCAGCGCGTTGAGCAGCGAGCGCTCGGTAAGTTCAACGCCCTCGATCAGCGAGATCAGGCCGGGATCGGCAGCGGCACGGGCCTCGGCCGGAACGGCATCCAGCGCGCGCTGAAGATTGTCGGCGATGTCGAGCACGTCACGGGCAAATCCGGTGATGCCGTAGAGGCGGGCGTCGGCGACTTCCTTGGTGGTGCGCTTGCGCAGGTTCTCCATCTCGGCCAGCGTCCGCAGCATGCGGTCGCGTGCCTCGGAGGCCTCCTTCTGCAACAGCTCGACCGAGCCGGGCTCGGGATCGTCGGGCATCACATAGGGCTTCGACACTACGGGCTCGCCGGTCGCTGCGGCCGTGTCTTCGGGTTGCCGGTCTCGATCGGTCATCAGCTCTCTTCTCAAAGGTCTAAGGGAGTTTTTCTTGCCCGGATATCGTGCTTCGGACGGCGAAAATCAAGCGCCCGTGATCGGCCCGGACCCCGGTCAGCCGCCCAAGAGGCGACTGATGATGCGGGCGGCGTAGTCCACGGTCGGGATCACACGGGCATAATTCAGCCGCGTCGGCCCGATCACGCCCAAAACGCCGACGATACGGCCCTCGGCATCCCGATAGGGCGAGATGATGGTGGAGGAGCCGGACAGCGAGAACAGCTTGTTCTCGGACCCGATGAAGATCCGTACACCCTCCGCGGTCTCCGCGCGGCCGAGCAGGTCGATGACGCCGCGCTTGGTCTCGAGGTCGTCGAACAGCAGGCGCACCCGCTCCAGATCCTCCAGCGCATGCAGGTCTTCGAGCAGATTGGCGTGGCCGCGGACGATGAGCTGGCGGTCCTCGTTTTCGCCGCCCGACCAGCTGGCGATGCCGGCCGAGATCACCTTCTGCGTCAGCAGATCAAGCTCGGTGCGCGCCTCTCCGAGCGCGGTCTCGAGTTCCAGCCGCGCCTCGGCCAGGGTCCGGCCCCGGATTCGTGCATTGAGGAAATTGCCGGCTTCCGTCAGCGCCGAGGATGGAACTCCGGGCGGCAGCGTCAGCACCCGGTTTTCGACCTGGCCGTCCTCGCCGACCAGGATCACCAATGCCTTTTCCGGTTCCAGGCGGACGAATTCGATGTGTTTCAGCCGCGCATTGGATTTCGGCGTCAGCACCACGGCGGCGGCCCGGGTCAGGCCGGAGAGCCGCGTCAACGCCTCCTCCAGCGCCGCTTCGACCGATTGCGCATGGCCCACCGAGGTCAATTGGCTCTGGATCGCCTGGCGTTCGGCGTCGTTGAGATCGCCGACCTGCATCAGGGCGTCGACGAAGAAACGCAGGCCGAGTTCCGTCGGGAGCCGGCCGGCAGAGGTATGCGGCGCGTAGATCAAGCCGAGTTGTTCCAAATCGGCCATGACATTGCGGACCGAGGCCGGCGATAGCGGCATGGCAATCAGGCGCGAGATATTGCGCGAGCCCACCGGCTCGCCGGTCGCGAGGTAACTTTCGACAATTTGACGAAAGATATCGCGGGATCGCTCGTTGAGCTGGGCGAGGCCTGCGCGCGGCGCGATCAGATGGATCGGATCGTGATGGGCCACAGACGGCAACTCCTCTCAGATGCTTGTAATTTGGCTCTCCGGCAGGTCCCTGACAAGCGTGGTTTTGCAGTTGGCTGGGGACCGAAAAGTCAGAACGTCCCCCTTGCCGCCTACCCTCACCCCCCCTACAAGCACCGCGAATAGCCCTTTCCCGAGAGTCTTGGAGGATCTCCCATGCGGCCAAGCCGCCGTGCGCCCGACGAATTGCGTCCCGTGACGCTTGAGCGCGGCGTGGTCAAATATGCGGAAGGCTCGTGCCTGGTGAAGTTCGGCGACACCCATGTGCTGGTCACCGCCACGCTGGAAGAGCGGCTGCCGCCGTGGCTGAAAGGCCAGGGCCGCGGCTGGGTCACTGCCGAATACGGCATGCTGCCGCGCGCCACGCTGGAACGCACCCGCCGCGAGGCCTCCACCGGAAAGCAGAGCGGCCGCACCGTGGAAATCCAGCGCCTGATCGGCCGCTCGCTTCGCACCATCGTCAATCTCGAAGCGCTCGGCGAACGCCAGATCACGGTCGATTGCGACGTGATCCAGGCCGACGGCGGCACGCGCACGGCATCGATCACCGGCGCCTGGGTCGCGCTCGCCGATTGCATCAACTGGATGAAGACGCGAAACATGATCAAGGCCAACGTGATGCGCGACAACGTCGCCGCGATCTCCTGCGGCATCTACGACGGCACGCCGGTGCTAGATCTCGACTATGCCGAGGATTCGGAAGCCCAGACCGACGCCAATTTCGTCATGACCGGCGACGGCCGCATCATCGAGGTCCAGGGCACCGCGGAGCGTGAGCCGTTCACGCAGGACGAGTTCCTGGCGCTGATGGCGCTGGCCCAGAAGGGCATTGCGCGTCTGGTGGACTTGCAGAAACTGGCCGTGGCGTAGTCAATAGGCCATGCACCGCCGAATCACAGGCCGACTCGTGATCGCGACCCACAATCCCGGCAAGCTCGCCGAGATGAAGGAGTTGCTCGCGCCCTACGGCATCGAGGCGGTGTCGGCCGGCGAGCTTGGCTTGGGCGAGCCGGAAGAGACCGGTAGCGATTTCCGCAGCAACGCCGCGATCAAGGCGACTGCAGCAGCGCAGGCGACCAAGCTTCCCGCCTTCGCCGATGATTCCGGCATCGTGGTCGACGCGCTCGACGGCGCGCCCGGCATCCACAGCGCGCGCTGGGCCGGCCCGACCAAGGATTTCACCGCGGCGATGACGCGGATCGAACGCCTGTTGCAGGAGCGCGGTGCGACCACACCCGACCGCCGAAGTGCGCACTTCGTCTCCGCGCTGTGCGTCGCCTGGCCCGACGATCACCTCGAACAGGTCGAGGCGCGCGTCGACGGCACCCTGGTGTGGCCGCCGCGCGGCACCGCCGGCTTCGGCTACGATCCGATGTTCCTGCCCGACGGCCACACCCGTACCTTCGGTGAGATGACCAGCATCGAGAAGCACGGCCTGCCGCCGCTCGGCCTTGGCCTGTCGCACCGCGCCCGCGCCTTCGTGAAACTGGCGGAGATCTGCCTTGAGCCGCGCTAAGGAAGCCTTCGGCGTCTACGTGCACTGGCCCTTCTGCCTGTCGAAGTGCCCCTATTGCGATTTCAACAGCCATGTCCGCCACGTCGCGATCGACGAGGCGCGCTTTGCGAGCGCCTTCGCCCGCGAAATCGCGACGACGGCCGAGCGCGCGCCTGGCCGCGAAGTCACGTCGATCTTCCTCGGCGGCGGTACGCCGTCGCTGATGCAGCCCGCAACCGTCGGTGCGGTGCTCAATGCCATCGGCAAGCATTGGCCTGTCGCTGATGACGTCGAAGTGACGCTGGAGGCGAACCCGACCAGCGTCGAAGCCACGCGCTTTGCCGGCTATCGCGCAGCCGGCGTCAACCGCGTCTCGCTCGGCGTGCAGGCGCTCGACGATGCTTCGCTGAAAGCGCTCGGCCGTTTGCACAGCGCGCGTGAGGCGCTGGATGCGGTCGCGATCGCGCGCCGCTCGTTCGACCGCTATTCGTTCGATCTGATCTATGCCCGTCCCGAGCAGACCCCGGCGATGTGGGCCGACGAACTGCGTCTCGCGATCAGCGAAGCGGCCGAGCATCTGTCGCTCTATCAGCTCACTATCGAAGAAGGCACGCCGTTCTTCGGCCTGCACCAGGCCGGCAAATTGAAGACGCCGGACGAGGCGGTCGCGCGCGCCCTCTACGACGTGACGCAGGAGACCTGCGATAAGCTCGGGCTGCCCGCCTACGAGATTTCCAATCACGCGCGGCGCGGTGCCGAGTGCCGGCACAATCTGGTCTATTGGCGCGGCGACGAATATGCCGGCATCGGCCCGGGCGCGCATGGCCGTCTCGATATCGATGGCATCCGCCACGCGACCGCGACCGAGAAACGCCCCGAAGCCTGGCTGATGCGGGTCGAAACCAACGGCCACGGCCTCGTCACCGACGATCTCCTCAACAGCGAGGAACGCGCCGACGAATTTTTGCTGATGGGACTGCGCCTTGCAGAAGGCATCGACCCCGAGCGCTACACCGCGCTCTCCGGCCGCCCGCTCGACCCCAAACGCATCGCGCTGCTGCGCGAGGAAGGCGCGATCACGGTGAATGCGACGGGACGGCTGCGTGTGACCAGCAGCGGGTTCCCGGTGCTCGATGCGGTGGTCGCGGATTTGGCGGCGTAAGCCTCAATCAAATCGGCGGTGCGCTCCCTCGCCCGCTTGCGGGAGAGGGTTGGGGAGAGGGTGTCTCTCCGCAACGGGACAATCCCGAAGCGGAGGGAGCCCCCACCCGATTTGCTGCGCAATTCGACCTCTCCCGCAAGCGGGAGAGGTGAACCATCAAGCCCCAAAACTCTTCGGCGAGCCCGCGACCGCGACGCCGCCGCCGGTCGTCACCTTCATCACTGCCAGCCCGCGCTCGTTGGTGCCGTCGGCACGGAAGCGGAACAGGCCGTCGATGCCGGCAAAACCCGAGGGGTTGGTGAGCACGTCGGACGAAAAGCGCGTGGTGCCTTGCGTGCGCGCGAGCGCGGCGACCAGGGCAACCGCGTCGTAGGCGAGCGTCGCAGTGCGGATCGGCTCGGCGCCGTATTTGGTGCGGTAGCGGCCGGAGAAGGCACGGAAACCCGCCGGATCGGGCGCGGCATAGAGGCCACCTTGCAAGTTCGAGCTGGCGTAGACGCGCGGATTGTCCCACAGGCCGGTGCCGAGCAACTGGATGTTGCGCAAGTTCGCGCCCGCCGCAGTCATCGCATCCGCCACCGCGACGACGGCATCGCCGTCATCGGCAATGAACAGCGCATCCGCGCTGCCGAGTTGCTGCGCCACGGTCCGCGCCGGCGCGGCACGATCGGCGCCGTATTTCTCGAACGCGACAATGCGTCCGCCACGCCGCGGCACGGCCGCCTTCACCGCCGCCTCGACGACATTGCCATAGGCATTGTCGGGCACGAGCACGGCGACGGAGCGCTTACCGACGCTGGCCGAATATTCGACGATGCGGTTGACGTCGGACTCCGGCAGGAAGCTGAGCAGATAGACGCCGCGGCCTGCGATGGAAGAGTCGGTCGAGAACGCCATCACCGGGATGCCGCGCGTGCGCGCGACCTGCGCCACCGCGGGTACCGACTGCGCGAACAATGGCCCCAGAATGATTTCGGCGCCTTCGTCGACCGCCTGCTGCGCGCCCGCCTGTGCGCCTTGCGGGCTGCCATTGTCGTCCTTGATCAGCAGCTGAATGTTGGGATTCTGGAACTCGGCTAGCGCCATTTCGGCGGCGCTGCGCATGGATTGCGCGGCAAGGCCGGCGTTACCCGCGGCCGAGAGTGGCAGGATCACGGCGACCTTCACCCCGCCGGTGCCGGCGGTCGTGGCCTGTTGCGGCGGACCCGCCGGCTGGGCCGGGGGCGAGGAGCTGCTGAAGGGATTCGAGAACTGGCTGAGGCTTTGCTGCACGCCGGCGCAGGCCGACAGCAGGGGGGCGCCGAGCAGCAAGCCAAGCGCGCTCCGCCGGGTCGCCCCCGACGATCGGGGCCCCGGAGAGGAAGGCTCCTCCGAAGAGGGGGATTTGGGATAACGCGGGCCCACCATTGCAACTCTTCTTCCGACCGGCCGAGTCCAGCCCGTCACACAACTCTACCGCGACAAAAGCCGCGGATTCAGGCATATTGTCGGCAAATAGTTAACCAAAACAAAAGGATAATGACCACTTAATGCGGCCGCCCCTCAGGTCCTGGCTAGCTGTTCGCCGTCACTCACCCAGCATCAAGGCGGTGTTTCCGCCGCGAATATGGCGCCGGCACTCCACTCCCCTTCGAATGTGATGCCGGATGGATCACATTCCCGTCCCTCGTCGCCCCAGGCTGGTATCTTCCCGATATCCTGGCTCGCGACCCCTGCCTCGGTCCGATCTTTTTCGGAGGACAGGTTCCCAGCCCTCCGGATCATGCCTAAGTTCATTTCATTATGCGCGCAAAGCCGGCCCCGATAAATACACCTGAGACTACGGAAGCCGTCTCGCGCGGTTTCTCCATCGACGCCCATCGGCTGGCGGCGCCCAAGGCTGCGCCCGGGCTGCATCTGGTCGCGACCCCCATCGGCAATCTCGGCGACATCACGCTGCGCGCGCTGCAGACGCTCGCCGGCGTCGACATCATCGCCTGCGAGGACACCCGCATCACGCGGCGCCTGACCGAGCGCTACGACATCTCCGCGCAGCTCAAGCCCTATCACGAGCACAACGCCGAGGCCGCGCGTCCGAAAATCCTGGAGCGGCTTGCACAAGGCGGCTCGGTCGCGCTGGTGTCGGACGCCGGCACGCCGCTGATCTCTGATCCCGGCTTCAAGCTGGTGCGTGAGGTCTGCGCGGCCGGCCATGCCGTATACGCGCTGCCTGGCCCGTCCTCGGTGCTGGCGGCGCTGTCGGTTGCGGCGCTGCCGACCGACCGCTTCTTCTTCGAAGGCTTTCTGCCGGCCAAATCGGCCGCGCGCCGGACCCGCCTTGCCGAGCTTGCCCGCATCGATGCGACGCTGGTGATGTTCGAGTCCGGCAACCGCGTGCAGGACACGCTTGCCGAGCTCGCCGGGATCATGGGGACCCGCGAAGCCGCGATCTGCCGCGAGCTGACCAAGCTCCATGAGGAAATTACGCGCGCGCCGCTGAGCGAGCTGGCACGCGAGGCAGACACGCTGGAGACGCGCGGCGAGTTCGTGCTGGTGATCGCTCCGCCCGCGGCCGATGCCGAGGTGATGACGGCGGCCGCGCTCGACGACCTGCTGCGAGGCCAGCTCGCCACCCAATCCGTCAAGGATGCCGTGGCCCATGCGGTCGAGCTGTCCGGGCGGCCGCGCCGCGAGGTCTATGCCCGCGCGCTCGAGCTGGCGAAGGATTTGCGGGGCGGCGATGGCGAAGACTGACGGCGCCACGCCGGCGGAACCAAAGATCGCCTCGCCCGAACGCGTCGCCGCGTTCCGCACCGGCATCTCGGCCGAGAGCCGCGCCGCCGCCTTTCGCATCCTCGCAAAACGCTACCGCACGCCGCATGGCGAGATCGACATCGTGGCGCGCCGGCGCAATCTGATCGCCTTCGTCGAGGTCAAGGCCCGCGCGACGCTGGACGATGCCGCCTTCGCCGTGACGCCGCGCCAGCAGCAGCGCATCATCGACGCTGCGCAAGGGTGGCTTGCCGCGCATCCCGAGCATGCGGAATTTGAACTGCGTTTCGATGCCATGCTGATTGCGCCGCGGTCGCTTCCGCGCCATCTGTTGGCGGCATTCGACGCCTCGACCTGAAAGGCAGATCATGAAACTGAACGTTGCCGTCCAGATGGATCCCATCGCCCGCATCAACGTCAAGGGCGATTCCACCTTTGCACTGCTTCTGGAGGCGCAGAAGCGCGGCCACGGCCTGTCCTATTACACGCCCGACAAGCTCTCGATGGTCGGCGACGAGATCGTCGCGCCGGTCCAGCTTCTCACCGTGCGCGACGAGCCCGGCGATCACTTCACCCTCGGCGAGCCCCGGCGCGAGGCGCTGAGCGGCTTTGACGTGGTGCTGCTGCGCCAGGATCCGCCGTTTGACCTCGCCTACATCACCTCGACGCATTTTCTGGAGCGCATCCATCCGAAGACGCTGGTGGTGAACGACCCGGCGTCGGTGCGCAACGCGCCGGAAAAACTGTTCGTGATGGACTTTCCGCAGCTGATGCCGCCGACGCTGATCTCGCGCGACCTCGACGAGATCAATGCCTTCCGCGACCGGCATGGCGCCGTGGTGATGAAGCCGCTGCACGGACATGGCGGCGCGGCGGTGTTCCGCGTGATGCCGCAGGACATGAATTTCGGCTCGCTGTTCGACATGTTCACGGTGACGTTCCGAGAGCCCTGGGTGATCCAGCAGTTTATTCCCGAGGTGAAGCACGGCGACAAGCGCATCATCCTGGTCGACGGCGAGTTCGCCGGTGCCGTCAACCGCGTGCCGGCTGCGGACGATCTCCGCTCCAACATGGTGCGCGGCGGCGCAGCGCAGGAGACCGAGCTCACCCCGCGCGAGCGCGAGATCTGCGCCGCGATCGGCCCGGCGCTGCGCGCGCGCGGCCTGCTGTTCGTCGGCATCGACGTCATCAACGGCAGCCTCACCGAGATCAACGTAACCTCGCCCACCGGCATCCGCGCCATCGCGCGGCTCGGCGGACCGGACGTCGCCGCCAAGGTCTGGGACGCGATCGAGCAGAAGCGGGCGAAGTAGGGCTCAAGCTTCGCAGCATCCACAATGTCGTCCTGGCGAAAGCCAGGACCCATTACCCCGACTGCTTGTTTGGCGAAGAAGTTGGTACTTCTATCTCCTAAGATCGAGAGATCACGCGGTATGGGTCCTGGCCTTCGCCAGGACGACGCCGGTGATGTGGCGCATTGCTTCCCTCTCGCTGCCACGACGACACGGCGCCAAGCGGACAAGCCACTAACCTCGCATTCACCATGACCCGCGCGTCACCGATCGCGCCTTTCGCCTTACGTGAAACTACGGGACCGCGCGCTGCCGAATAACGCGGCATTCACCATCCGGCCAGAACTCCCACCGTGAGCGGGCATCACATTCGGCCTCGCAACACCCCTTATACTTTTACTCCCTACTCATCGATACGGGGGACCCGCCAGGTGCGGTTCGTGTGCCCCGCGTAAGAGTAGAGGCGTATGAATACCGCACGCATTGTCGTTCTCGTCATCGCGCTTGGCGCCGGCGGCGTCGCTGCGTATCTGGCGAGCGGCTATGACAACAAGCCGGCTCCCGCCGCACCCGTCGCCGAGATGCTGTCGACGGTCGAGATTCTCGTCGCCAAGACCGACATCGGACTCGGCCAGTATGTAAAGGCCGAAGACCTGCAATGGCAGATCTGGCCCGCTGCGACCGCCGGCAGCGCCTTCATTCGCCGCGACAGCCGGCCAGAGGCGCAGGTCCAGATTGCAGGCTCGATCGCGCGCGTGCCGTTGATGCAGGGTGAGCCCATCCGCGAGCAGAAGCTGGTGAGGGCCGACGGCTCCGGTTTCATGGCAGCGATCCTGCCGACCGGCATGCGGGCCGTCTCCACCGAAATTTCAGCCGAGACCGGCGCCGGCGGCTTCATCCTGCCGAACGACCGCGTCGACATCGTCCTGACCCGCCGGTTGAAGAATCCCGAGGGCAACAACAGCCCGACCGGCGGCAACGATCTGATCCTGTCCGAGACCATCCTGAACAACATCCGCGTGCTCGCGATCGACCAGGCGCCGAAGGAAAAGGACGGCCAGACGGCCGTGCTCGGCAAGACCGTCACGCTCGAGCTCAGGCCCGACCAGGTCGCCGTGCTCGCGACGGCGCGCCAGGGCGGCACGCTGCAGCTCGCATTGCGGAGCATCGTCGATTCCAAGGCGTCGGACGATCCTTCCGAAAATCGGGCAGTCAAGCGTCCCGACGGTGTCAACGTGATCCGCTACGGCGTGCAGGTGCGGCAACTAACGTCACAGAAGTGATGGGGACACCCAAGATGAGACATGGGGACGATCGGACGGCGCTGCGCATTCGGGGGGATGGCGCACGCACGTTCTGGGCAGGGGTCGTGCTGATGCTGGGGCTGGTCGCAGCGCCGCACCGGGTCAGCGCTGCGGATGCGCCGGTCGGCGACCAGGCGCCGTTGCAGGCGGCGGATCTCGGCGTGGCGCCAGTCGCGACCATCGCGCCGGCAAGGACGCGCTTTCTGTCGCTCGGCGTTGGCAAGTCGGTCGTCATCGACCTGCCGCGCGAGGTCAAGGACGTGCTGGTGGCCGATCCCAAGATCGCCAATGCGGTGATCCGCTCGGCGCAGCGCGCCTATATCATCGGCGGCCAGGTCGGCCAGACCAACGTGGTGTTCTTCACCGCCGACGGCCAGCAGGTTGCCGCCTACGACATCGCGGTGAAGCGCGACCTTAACGGCATGCGAACCGCGCTGCGCCAGTCGCTGCCGGGCGTGCAGATCGAGGGCATCGGTGACAGCGTGATGCTGACCGGCTCGGTGTCGAGCCCGGTCGAAGCCCAGCAGGCCGGCGAAGTCGCGGCCAAGCTCGTCGGCGGCGCGGACAAGGTCGTCAACAACATCATCGTGCGCGGCCGCGACCAGGTGATGCTCAAGGTCGTCGTCGGCGAGGTGCGCCGCGACATCGTCAAGCAGCTGGGCGTCGATCTCAGCGCCAGCCTGAACGCCGGCACTGCGGTCGTGAATTTCAACAATTCCAATCCCTTCGCGGTCAGCGGCGGGCCGATCGTCAGCAATAACGGGCTTGGTATTACGGGGCTCGCCAAGGGCGTCGCCACGGTCAACGCCACGATGCGCGCGATGGAAAGCGCGGGCGTGATGCGGACGCTGGCCGAGCCGAGCCTGACGGCGATCTCGGGCGAATCCGCCACCTTCATCGCCGGCGGCGAATTCCCGATCCCGGGAGGCTACGCCTGCGATCCGACCACCCATGTCTGCACCACCCAGATCACCTACAAGAAGTTCGGCATCTCGCTGAACTTCACGCCGGTCGTGCTGAGTGAAGGCCGGATCAGCCTGCGGGTGATGACCGAGGTCTCGGAGCTGTCGAGCCAGAGCGCCATCACCGTGACGCAGGCGCTGTCCTCGACCTCGACCAACTCCATCACCATTCCTTCGATCCAGACCCGCCGCGCCGAGACGACGCTGGAAATTCCCTCCGGCGGCTCGATGGCGATGGCCGGCCTGATCCAGCAGCAAACCAAGCAGGCGATCAATGGCCTGCCCGGCGTCGATCAGGTGCCGATCCTCGGGGCGCTGTTCCGGAGCCAGGACTTCGTCAACAACGAGACCGAGCTGATGGTGATCGTGTCGCCCTATGTGGTGCGCGCGGTTGCCCAGAAGGAATTGTCGCGGCCCGACGACGGGTTTGCGCCGGCCTCGGATGCGCAGACGGCGCTGCTCGGCCGCATGAACCGCCTCTACGGCATCGCGCGCCGCGTCGATCCCATCAACGGCCCCGAGAGCGATTTCGGCTTCATCATCGACTGAGACGAACGGCGGCCTTGGGGGACGGGGCAATCAACGGGGCAAGAGGGGATGAAGCGATGACGAAGACTTTGGCCGATCGACGTCGCAACCTGCGTGTCGCGCTGGCGCTGACGGGACTTTCCGTCATGCTCGGCGCCTGCAACACCACCGGCGAGATCGTCACCCAGACGGTGCCGACCGATTATCGCCAGCGCCACCCGATCGCGGTGCAGGAAGCCAAGCGCTCGATCGTGATCTTCGTCGGCAAGGCTCGCGGCGGCCTCTCGGCGGCGCAGCTCTCGGACGTCTCCGGCATTGCCCGGGACTGGGTGCGCGAAGGCACCGGCTCCGTTGTCGTCGATGTCCCTGTCGACACCGCGAATTCGCGCGCTGCGGCGGCGACCTATCACGAAATCCGCTCCGTGCTCGCATCCGGCGGCGTGCCGTCGCGCGCCATCGTCCAGCATCCCTATCGTCCCGAGGATCCCGGGCTGCTGCCCACCATCCGGCTGAGCTATTCGAAAATCGCGGCGGTCGCCGGCCCCTGCGGGCTGTGGCCGGAAGACGTCGGACCCTCGATCCTCGACCCCGGCTACAACGAGAACCGGCCGTATTTCAACCTGGGCTGCGCCAGCCAGCGCAATCTCGCGGCCATGATCGACAATCCCGCCGACCTCGAGCAGCCGCGCGCGGAGACGCCGGCCTATACCGCGCGGCGCGACATCGCGTTCGAGCGCTACCGCAAGGGCACGACGACCGCGACCACCTATCCCGAGGCTGACAAGGCCAAACTCAGCGACACCGGCAAATGACAAGCGTCGACGACGAAGAAGCGGACGATCCGCAGCACCCCGAGGAACACATTGCGCCGGTTCCCCGGATCTCGGTGCAGGCCTTTTGCGAGACCGAGCAGACGCTCGCCGCGGTGACCGCGGCAGGGCAGGACCGCCGGCTCGCCAAGGCGCATCTCACCGCGAAGGACGGCGGCCTCGCCGCGGCGATCGAAGTCTATGAAACGATGCCGACGCCGAACGTGATCGTCATCGAGTCCGACGGCACCCGGGACATCCTCGAAGGCCTCGACGACCTCGCCGGCGTCTGCGATCCCGGCACCCGCGTGGTCGTGATCGGCAATCCCAACGATACGGCCCCCTATCGCGAACTGGTCCGGCGCGGGGTCAACGACTACGTGGTCGGGCCGGTCGAGACCATCGACGTGGTGCGTTCGATCTGCAGCCTGTTCTCGGCTTCCGAAGCCATCATCACCGGCCGCGTCATCGCGGTGGTCGGCGCCAAGGGCGGCGTGGGTGCCTCCACCGTCGCGCACAATGTCGCCTGGACCATCGCGCGCGACCTCGCGCTCGATTCCGTCGTGATCGATCTCGACCTCGCCTTCGGCACCGCGAGCCTCGACTTCAACCAGGATCCGGTGCAGGGCATCGCCAACGCGGTGCTGTCGCAGGACCGGCCGGACACCGCGCTGATGGAGCGCCTGCTCGCCAAATGCACCGAGCGCCTCAGCCTCTTGGCGGCGCCTGCGACGCTCGACCGCGTCTACGATTTCGGCGCCGAAGCATTCGATGCGGTGTTCGACACGCTGCGCATGACCACGCCGTGCATCGTGCTCGACATTCCCCATCAATGGTCGGCTTGGACACGGCGCGCGCTGGTCAATGCCGACGACATCGTGATCGTGGCGGAGCCGGATCTTGCGAATTTGCGCAACACCAAGAACATGCTGAGCGTGCTGAAGGCGGCGCGGCCGAACGACCGTCCGCCGCTCTATTGCATCAACCAGGTCGGCATGCACAAGCGGGCGGAGATCGAGGTCAAAGCGTTCGTCAAGACCATGGAAAGCCAGCCGATCGCGGTGATCCCGTTCGATTCGAAACTGTTCTCTGCCGCGGCCAATAACGGCCAGATGATCGCGGAGGTCTCGAAGAGCCACCGCATCACCGGGCTGTTCCAGAACATGGCGAACCGCCTCGCCGGGCGCGGCGAGGTAAAGAAGCCGAAGCACTCGCTGTTCGGACCGCTCTTGAAGAAGCTGAAGGGCAGGACGGGACGCGGGCCCGCCCCGCATCGCAAGGCCTCGTAAATCTGCACGGGCGGCGGGCTACTTGTCGGCCCGCTGCTGCTGCTTCTTCGCCAGCAACTGATGTAGCGCCGTGACTTTCGCCGCCGCTTCGGCCGGCGGCAGATCGCCCTTCACGATGGTCTCCGCCTCGGCCAGTTTTCCTTCCAGTCCGAGCACGAGGGCCAGATTGGCCCGCACGCGCGAGGAGGCGGGGCTGCGTTCATGCGCGCGGCGCAGCGTCTCCTCAGCCCTCGGCAGATTGTTCTGCAGCATGTAGGACAGGCCGAGGTTGGACAAAACCTGCGGCTCGTCGGGCACGATCTTGAGCGCGGCGGCGTAATATTGCTGCGCTTCCTCGTTGCGGCCGAGCTGGTCGAGCGCCGCGCCCTGCGCCGACAGGATGTGCCAGTCAGGATCCTCGGGCGTGTGCGCGCGGCTTAGGACGTCGAAGGCCTGCTGGAAATTGCCGCCATCGGCGAGCGCGCGGCCATAGCCGGCGAGCAGCGCCTTGTTGCTGGGATGGGCAAGCACGGCCTGCTCCAGCACCGCGACCGCCTGCGCACGCTGGCCGGTATCGCGCAGCGCCTTGCCGTATTCGATCGCGATGGTGGGATCGCTCGGCCTGGCGCGATAGCGCTCGCGAAGTGCGTCCATGTCCGGCTTCGCATCCGCCTTGCCCGCCGATTCCGGCTTGCCGCCGAGCGCGCCGGTCACGTCCTCCAGGCTCATAGTCTGGCAACCGCCGAGGACAAGCGCCAGGAGCGCGGGAAACAGAAATCTCGCCGGGGGGCAGGCGAGGGGCGAACGCTTGGACATACTCTGATCACTCGGCGACTGATCAGAGATGCTTACCGATTAACGCTAAAGTCCCGTTAAGGACGCGTGCGCGTCTCTTGTTTGAGCATGATCTCTTTCGGATAACCGCTGCACCTTTGCGTTCGCGCGGCCCCTCGGGTCCGGATCATGCTCGTCTAGTCGGTGAATTCGGCGCCGAACTCGCAGCCGATGCGCCAGCGCAGGCGGCATTGGCGGGAATAGTCCGGCGCGAAGATGATAGTGAATTGCGGCGGCAATTCCAGGAATTCCGCCACCACTTTCACGCCCCCGTCAGAGATGTCGGTAATCGTGCAGTCCCGAGGCAGCGAGCCGGCGCCAAAATGAATCTTGGCGAGCCGCGTGCACATCCGACGTTCGCTTCTCCGGCGATTTGCAAGCATTTTGATTGTTCACTTGTTGGATCACGGCCCATCCCGCACCCCTAGGAGTAGCGGACATTCGTTGGAATGTGCTGAGGACAGCCGTTCGCATTCGAGACATAGTGTCGAGGCCGCGCTTACGCTTCGTTAGGGCTTCGGCGCGCTCAAGGGGTGTTCCCGTATTGTTCTTGCCACGGCCATTCCGCTCTGCTACCCTCGATTGTGCGAGAGGGCAGCTTGATTTCGGGCATGGTTCAGCGGGTTTCTACCGTCGCCTTTGAGGGGATCGAGGCCCGCGCGGTCGACGTCCAGGTGCAGGTTGCGCCGGGCCTGCCGGCCTTTGCCATCGTCGGCTTGCCGGACAAGGCGGTGTCGGAGGCGCGCGAGCGGGTCCGCGCGGCGCTGATCGCCTCAGGGCTGGCGCTGCCGGCGCGGCGCATCATCGTCAACCTGGCGCCCGCCGACCTGCCCAAGGAAGGCAGCCATTACGACCTGCCGATCGCGCTCGGGCTGATGGCGGCGATCGGCGCGATTCCGCCGGATGCGTTGACGGGCTTTACCGTTCTCGGCGAGCTCGGCCTCGACGGCTCGATCGCACCCGTGGCCGGCGTTCTCCCCGCCGCGATCGGCGCCAATACGCGCGAGGAAGGATTGATCTGTCCGGCGGCTTGCGGCTCGGAGGCGGCGTGGGCGAACCCGGACATCCAGATCGTTGCCGCAAGTTCGCTGATCCAGATCGCCAATCACTTCAAGGGCACGCAGGTGCTGTCGCGGCCCACGCCGAAGGTGCATGAGGCTGCCGCCTCCACGCTCGATTTGCGCGACATCAAGGGCCAGGAGAGCGCCAAGCGGGCGCTCGAGATCGCAGCCGCAGGCGGGCATCACCTCCTGATGATCGGTGCGCCCGGCGCCGGCAAATCGATGCTGGCGGCGCGGCTGCCCTCGATCCTGCCGCCGCTGTCGCCCGGCGAACTGCTCGAGGTCTCGATGATCGCCTCCGTTGCCGGCGAGATCCAAGGCGGCGCGCTACCGCGCGGCGCCCGTTCCGCTCGCCGCATCATTCCGCCAGCATGGCCGCGCTCACCGGTGGCGGCATGCGGGCAAAGCCCGGCGAAATTTCGCTGGCGCATCAGGGCGTGCTGTTCCTCGACAAGCTGCCCGAATTCGATCCGCGCGTGCTGGATTCGCTGCGCCAGCCGCTGGAGAACGGCGAGGTCGCGGTGTCCCGCGCCAATCATCGCGTGACCTATCCGGCGCGCTTCATGCTGGTCGCGGCGATGAATCCCTGCCGCTGCGGCAACGCATTCGAACCCGGCTATGCCTGCAAGCGCGGCCGCATCGATCGCTGCACCGGCGACTACCAAGCCCGGATCTCCGGCCCGCTGATGGACCGCATCGACCTGCGCATCGAGGTGCCGGCGGTCACCGCCGCCGATTTGATCCTGCCGCCAGCAGCGGAAGGATCAGCCGAGGTTGCCGCGCGCGTGGCGGCGGCGCGCGACATCCAGCTCGCGCGCTACGCCGATGCCGGCCTGCCGCGTGTCCGCACCAATGCCGAGGCGCCGGCCTCGGTGCTGGAGGAGATCGCAAAGCCAGACGCGCAAGGCGCCAAGCTGCTGCGCGATGCCGCCGAAACCATGCGGCTATCGGCGCGCCGGCTATCACCGCGTGCTGCGGGTGGCGCGCACGCTCGCCGATCTCGATGGCACCGAGAAGATCGGCCGGCTGCATCTTGCCGAGGCGCTGTCCTACCGCGCACTTGCCGAGGATGTACGCCAGATGCCGTGACCGCCTGCCACATCAACCCGGCGGTAACGAGTTTCCTTTACTCTCTGCAAACCATAAGGGCCCGCAAGTCTCCGTACCGGTTTCCCTGGGCCCGGCGAGTAGAGTGTCATGTTGCGTTTCAAGATCCTGGCCTCGGTTGTTCCCATGTTGGCGGCTGCAGTATTCGCCCGCGCAGAGATCGGATCGGTCTCGCATCCCTGCATCGCGCTTGGCGAGATCACGGTCGAGCTCACATCCCTGTTCTGGACGGCCGGCGTGCACGTCGCCTTCACCGAAGACCCGACACGGGCCACGGTGCGGGTACAGATCACCGATGATCCTGATGCCGCGGATTTCGCCGTCGTCGACGACGGCATCGGTTCGGAGCCGGATTCCTGCCAGGCCAATCCGTCGACGCGCCTCATCACAATTGCCGCGCAGCCCGTCGATGGCCGCCCTGTGATCTATCTCTCCAGCGAAGGCCCGGCAGATTACCGCATCTATGTGCGATCGAAGACGTTCTCGCAGCGCGACGCGGCAGCACTGATCGTCGGCGCTCACGGTGGCCCCCGCCACCTTCAGGCCGCCTCGCTTTGAGACGTTAACGCCTCGTCAACCCTGTTTGGCAGCAGCCCCAGAGCCTCAAGCTGTTCGCAAGGTCGGCGAGACATCGTCGCACACGGCAGTGGCGGGGTTTCGGACAAGAGTCGGGGTCGGTTGCGATGGGTCGGACGTTCCGGATCAAGGTGCAGATGCGCCGCTTCAGGCGTCGCCATCCCAGAATCGCGTTCGCGATCCGCTCGTTCGTGATCTTCTCGGCGACTTTTGGCGGCGCCTTCGGATTCATTACCGGCAGCCGGTCCGAGAATTCCGGTTACGATCCCAACGCGTTCGCGATCGGCGCGAGTTTTCTGTTCGCGCTCGCCTGCCTTGGCCTCGCCACGCTGAGCATGCGGCTGCGCTTCGTCAACAAGCGGCTGCGCACGCTGGCCACCCACAATGAAGCGCTGATCGATCGCAATTGGGAGCTGAAGGAAGCCGAAGAGCGCGCCCGCAGCCTGTTCCAACAGCAGGGCGATCTGATCGTGCTGCGCGATCATCAGGGCCGCATCACCTTTGCCAACGACGCCTATTGCGCGCTGGCTGGCCGAACGCGCAACGCACTGATCGGCACGCGCTTTGATTTCGACGTGCTGGAGCAGGGCGAAAGCGCGCGCGAAAGCACCGGCACGCGCATGCACGACCAGAAGATCGCGACGCCTGCCGGCGGACGCTGGATCGCCTGGCGCGAGGGTTTTGTGCGGCTCGATGCCGGCCAGGGGGCCGAATTGCAGAGCGTCGGGCGCGACGTCACCGACCGCACCGAAACCGAACGGGCGCTGTCGGAGGCGCGCGACCAGGCCGATGCCGCCAACCGCGCCAAGTCGCGCTTCCTGGCGATTGCCTCGCACGAGATCCGCACCCCCCTCAACGGCATCATCGGCATGGGCGGGCTGTTGCTCGACACCACGCTCACGCCCGAGCAGGCAACCTATGCCAGGGCGGTGAAGACCTCGGGCGAGGCGCTGATGGCGCTGATCGAGGAGCTGCTCGACTATTCAAAGATCGAAGCCGGCAAGCTCGATCTCGAGCAGCGCCCGTTCGCGCTCTCGACCCTCATCGAGGACATCACCGAGCTGCTGGCGCCGCGCGCGGAGGCCAAGAATCTCGAGATCGCCGCCTATGTCGACGAGCGCCTGCCGCTCGAACTCGTCGGCGACGCGGCGCGACTGCGCCAGGTGCTGCTCAACCTCGCCGGCAATGCCATCAAATTCACCGCGAGCGGCGGCGTCGCGCTGATCGTCGAGCCCGGGATATGGCCGAGCGAGATCAGCTTTCTGGTGCGCGACACCGGCATCGGCATCGCGCCCGAAGCGCAATCGCGCATCTTCCGCGAATTCGAGCAGGCCGACGAGCGCGTCGCCCGCACCTATGGCGGCACCGGTCTCGGACTTGCGATCAGCGAGCGCATCGTCAAGCGC
Organism: Bradyrhizobium sp. 142; assembly: GCF_023074015.1. Lineage (NCBI taxonomy): Bacteria > Pseudomonadati > Pseudomonadota > Alphaproteobacteria > Hyphomicrobiales > Nitrobacteraceae > Bradyrhizobium > Bradyrhizobium sp. 142. The sequence continues at coordinate 20,185 of NZ_JADPKQ010000414.1, read as the reverse complement.
ATGGGCGGCCGCATCACGCTCACGAGCGAGCCGGGCCAGGGCTCGACCTTCGAGATTGCGATTCGGTTGACTGCATCGCAGGCCGGCACGGGGCCGACGGCATTCCCGAGCCCCGACCTCACCGGCAAGTCGATTCTCCTGATCGCCTACGGCATCGAGGCCTCGCTGATCGCGCGGCGGCTGGAGCGCTGGGGCGGCCAGATCTGCATGGTCTCGGATGCCGCCGTGGCCGAGGCGCTGCTGCCGGAACGATCGTGGCATGCGGTGCTGATCGATCGTGCGCTCGGTCCTGACGTCGCCGACCGCCTGGGCGAAGCGGCTCGCATACACGCGGCGCAGCGGCTCGTTCTGCTGACGTCGAGCTCGCGCCACGAGAAACTTTCGGCCGCCTTCACCGGCTTTCTGGTCAAGCCGCTGCGTGCCGCCTCGCTCGCCGCGCGGCTGGCGCTGGCGCCCGAAATTGTCGCACCAGATCTCGCCCCCGAGCCGCCGGTTGAGAGCACCGCCAATGCAACGCCGTCGAAAGGCCTGTCGGTCCTCGTCGCCGAAGACAACGAGATCAACGCGCTGTTGATGCGGTCGCTGCTGACGAAACTCGGCCACCGCGTCGGCATCGCGGTCAATGGCGAGGCCGCGCTGGAATCCTGGCTCGCCTCCGCATCGGCCGGCACGCCCTACGATCTCGTGCTGATGGACATCCAGATGCCGCAGCTCGACGGCATCGAGGTAACCAAGCGCGTGCGCGCGCACGAGGCAGCCACAGGCGGCCGTCACACACCAATCCTGGCGCTGACCGCCAATACGCTGGCGGAGGACCGCTATGCCTGCTTCGAGGCGGGCATGAACGGGTTTTTGATCAAGCCGCTGGACCGCGAGAAGCTGGAAGAGGCCCTGGCCGGACTGGCGGCGGCGCGGCAGATTGCGGTGTAGGGAAATCTCCACCGTCATCGCGAGCGAAGCGAAGCAATCCAGAATCTTTCCGCGGTGACAGTCTGGATTGCTTCGCTGCGCTCGCAATGACGAGCACGTTGGAACACCGTGCATCCTCCACGTCGTCCTGGTCTTCGCCACGACGACGCCAAAAATTACAACCTTCGCAGCGCCACGCTCTCCACCACGTGGTCGGGGCCCTTCTTCAGGATCAGCGTCGCGCGGGGGCGGGTCGGCAGGATGTTGTCCTCGAGATTGGCGAGGTTGGTGCGCTCCCAGATCGCGATCGCGGTCGCAGTGGCTTCCTCGTCCGACAACAGCGCGTAACGGTTGAAGTAGGATTTTGGATTGATGAACGCGGTGTCGCGCAGCGACAGGAAGCGCCGGATGTACCACTGGCGCAGCGCCGCCTCATCGGCATCGATATAGACCGAGAAATCGAAGAAGTCGGAGACGACCGGCACCGCCTTGCCGTCGCGCGGCAGCTTGCCGGTTTGCAGCACGTTGACGCCCTCGACGATCAGGATGTCGGGCTGGTCGATCTCGGCCCATTCGTTCGGCACGATGTCGTAAGTCAGATGCGAATAGACCGGCGCACGCACATGGCGGCGGCCGGCCTTGATGTCGGAGAGGAAGCTGAGCAGCAGCGGCAGATCGTAGCTCTCCGGAAAGCCCTTCTTCTGCATCAGGCCCTGCCGCTCGAGCACGGCGTTGGGATAGAGAAAACCGTCGGTGGTGATCAGTTCGACCTTCGGGCGCGGCGACCAGCGCGCCAGCAGCGCCTGGAGCACGCGGGCCGTGGTGGACTTTCCGACCGCGACCGAGCCGGCGACGCCGATGATGTAGGGCATCTTGCGGTCGCGGATGTTGAGGAACTGGCGTTCCGCGTAATACAGCCGCTGCATCGCATCGACATAGATCGACAGCAATCGCGACAGCGGCAGGTAGATGTCCTCGACCTCCTGCAAATCCAGGCGATCATGCAGCGAGCGCAGGCGATCGAATTCGCCCGGCTCCAGCGTCATCGGCGTATCGTCGCGCAGCCGCGCCCATTGCTCGCGCGTATAGATGCGGTACGGATTGTACTGCTGCTCGGGTGCGCGGATATCCATAACGCCGCCTTTCCGTTACGACCTCAGCTAACTGCCGCCCTTGCGCGACGCCTTTTCTTCCAACCCGGACATCGAGGTTCGCTTGTCCAGCGCCGCCTCGACCTCTTCCAGCTTTACGCCGCGGGCCTTGAGCAGCACAAGGAAATGGTAGAGCAGGTCGGCGCCCTCGGCGATCAGATGCGCGCGATCGTTTTCGACTGCTGCGATTACGGTTTCGACTGCTTCCTCACCGAACTTCTTGGCGCAATGTTCGGCGCCCTTGTCCAGGAGCTTGCGGGTATAGGAGCCCTCGCCGCCGGCCGCCGCGCGGGCATCGATGGTGTCGGCCAGGTCATGGATCGTGAAACGCGGCATACGGAATACTCAGAACACGCCGGGCTGGATCAGCCGGTCTCACCGGCCGATGTAGCATTTTTTGGAACTGGAGTCGTCAGGGATCGAGACGCATGGGCAGGCCGCGCCGGGTCATGTGCTCCTTGGCCTCGCGGATGGTGAATTCCCCGAAATGGAAGATCGAGGCGGCCAGCACCGCCGTGGCGTGGCCGTCGCGAATACCGTCGACGAGGTGATCGAGATTGCCGACGCCGCCCGAGGCGATCACGGGAACGGGAACGCTGTCGGCGATCGCCCGGGTCAGGGGAATGTCGAACCCCTGCCTGGTGCCGTCGCGATCCATCGAGGTGAGCAAAATTTCACCAGCGCCGAGCGAGACTACTTCTTGGGCATATTCGATGGCGTCGATGCCGGTCGAATTGCGCCCGCCATGGGTAAAAATCTCCCAGCGGTCGGAGCCACCTGGACGCTTGACCCGCTTGGCGTCGATCGCGACCACCACGCATTGCCCGCCGAATTTTTCGGCGGCTTCCTTGACGAACTCGCGCCGCGACACCGCGGCGCTATTGATCGAGACCTTGTCGGCGCCGGAGCGCAGCAATGTCCTGATGTCGTTGACCTCACGTACACCGCCGCCGACGGTGACCGGCATGAAGCAGGCCTCTGCCGTGCGCCGGACCACGTCGAGCATGATGCCGCGGTTCTCATGGGTCGCGGTGATATCGAGAAAGCAGAGTTCGTCGGCGCCGGCTGCATCATAGGCGATCGCCGCTTCGACGGGATCGCCGGCATCGCGCAGGTCGACGAAGTTGACGCCCTTGACGACCCGGCCGTCCTTGACGTCGAGGCAGGGGATCACGCGCACCTTGAACATCGGATGTCTCCTAGGCCGCGGCGCGGATCAGCGTGAGGGCCGCAGTGGGATCGAGCCGGCCGTCATAGAGCGCGCGGCCAGCAATCGCGCCGGCGAGCTTTTTCGCTCGCGGCGTCAGCATCGCCTTGACGTCTTCGATCGAGGCGAGGCCGCCGGAGGCGATTACGGGGATGGAAATCGCGTCCGCCAGTGCGATGGTGGCATCGAGGTTCAGCCCCTTGAGCAGACCGTCGCGGGCGATGTCGGTGAAGATGATGGCGGCGACACCGGCATCCTCGAAACGCTGCGCGATTTCCAGCACGGTCACCTGCGAGGTCTCGGCCCAGCCTTCGACCGCGACCTTGCCGTCGCGGGCGTCTAACCCGACCGCGACGCGGCCGGGAAATTTCTTCGCGGCAGCCTTCACCAGCTCCGGATCGCGCACCGCGGCGGTGCCGATGATGACGCGGGTGATGCCCTTGGCAAGCCAGGCCTCGACGGTGGCGAGATCGCGAATGCCTCCGCCAAGCTGCACCGGGATCTTGATCCTCTTCAGCATGCCCTCGACTTTCTGCGCATTCACCGGCTTGCCGGCGAAGGCACCGTCGAGATCGACGACGTGGAGATATTCAAAACCTTGCTCTGCGAAGCTCTGCGCCTGCGCGGCGGGATCGAGGTTGAACACGGTCGCGCGCGCCATGTCGCCTTGCTCGAGGCGCACGCACTGGCCGTTCTTGAGGTCGATGGCGGGAAAGAGGATCATGTCGCACCTTCTCCCGTTCGCCTCATGGGAACGGGGCTATCAGCTATGCACTCCGTCATTGCGAGCCACCGGGTCCGCGCGAAGCGCGGCCCGATGACAGGCTCAGCGAAGCAATCCAGACTATCTCCGCGGAAAGACTCTGGATTGCTTCGCTGCGCTCGCAATGACGAGGTGAAAACCGTTGGAGTCCTCACGGCTTCCATCGCAAAAAGTTCGAGATCAGGGCCAGCCCAAAGCGCTGGCTCTTCTCGGGGTGGAATTGCGTGCCGATGGCGGTGTCCTTGCCAACGATTGCGGTGACCGGCCCGCCGTAATCGGCGCGCGCGAGCACGTCCGCTTCATTGGCGGCATTGAGGTGATAGGAGTGCACGAAATAGGCGTGCTGGCCCTTTGGGCCGAGCGGCAGCCGCTCCAGCACCGGGTGCTCGCGCAGCACGTCGAGCGTATTCCAGCCCATGTGCGGGATCTTCAGGTTTTCGTCGCGCGGCGTGATCTTCTCGACGTCGCCGCCGATCCAGTTCAGGCCCTCGGTGATGACATGCTCCTTGCCGCGCGTGGCGAACAGCTGCATGCCGACGCAGATGCCGAACATCGGACGCGCCTTGACCCGCACCGCTTCGGTGATCGCCTCGACCATGCCGTTGACGGCGTCTAACCCGCGTCGGCAATCGGCGAAGGCACCGACACCGGGAAGCACCAGACGATCGGCGCTGTAGGCCTGGTCCGGATCGCTGGTGACGAAGACCTTTTGCGGGTTTTCCAAGCTGCGCGCGGCGCGCTCGAAGGCCTTGGCGGCGGAATGCAGATTACCGGAACCGTAATCGATGATGGCGACGCTCATCTTGACCCTCCCGGTTCTGGAAATAATCCGATTATGCCGCCCGCCGGCAGCGGCGGTGGGCTGGAGAATTGCTGGCCCGGCACGTTGCGGGTCGGCGGCGGGCCACCGCGATCGACGGCCCACTGATCGTTGACGATGCCGCGCTGCTTCTGGCTCCAGCGCTCGAAGAAGCGGCGCTCGGCAGTATCCTCGTCGTCGGCAACGACGATATCGAGCTGGCGCCATTTTCCGCGCGACAGCGTCCAGCGGCGCAAGCTCGAGGCTTCAAAACCCATCAGCAGCGCGACGATGATGTCGGCAAAGAAGATCGAGCCGCGGCCGACGCCGAGGCTGGACAGCCCGGCATTGAACGCGGCAACGAAGATCACCCAGCCGATCAGCGCCAGCCAGAGCCTGTTCCAAAGCAGCCAGATCGGACCGAACACCATCGCCCAGAAATGAAAACCGTCGCGCACGAAGACGAACTTGTCCGTGGCGCGCAGGTCATCCCCGCCGGGGGTGGGAGCATGAACCGTATAGACAGGCATAGTGATGCCCCGTTCTTCGAATTCAGTGAAACCGCAAGCGGCGCGCGCCCGCCGGAGCGAGATGTCAGCCGCCGAGCGAGCCCTTGGTGGAGGGCACCTCGCCCGCCGCCTTCGGATCGATCGCGACCGCCGCCCGCAGCGCCCGCGCCAGACCCTTGAAGCAGGACTCCGCGATATGGTGGCTGTTATCGCCATATAGGGTCTCGACGTGGAGAGTCACGCCGGCGTTCATGGCGAAGGCCTGGAACCACTCGCGCACCAGCTCGGTGTCGAACTCGCCGATCTTGTCGCGGGGGAAATCGACCTTGAACACCAGCACCGAACGCCCCGAGATGTCGATGACGACGCGCGACAGGGTCTCGTCCATGGGCATGTGGACGCCGGCATAGCGGGTGATGCCGGCCATGGTGCCGAGCGCCTGCTTGACCGCCTGGCCGAGCGCGATGCCGGTGTCTTCGGTGGTATGGTGATGATCAATGTGCAGATCGCCCACCGCCTTGACCGTCAGGTCGATGCGGGAATGGCGGGCGAGGAGATCGAGCATATGGTCGAAAAAGCCGATGCCGGTCGCGATTTTGGACACGCCGGTACCATCGAGGTTCACGGTCACCTCGATGTCGGTCTCCTTGGTCTTGCGCTTGATCGTCGCGGTGCGCATGGAAAGCTGGCTTCCAATCTGTCTTGATGCCGAAAACGCCGGTCTTTTAACAGCCAAATGACGCCTTCGCTACTGCGGGATCGCCTTGGCAGGGCGGCAGTTCGGTCTATGGTGAGCAAAATTTGGGACCGGAGCGGTTCCGTTGTGCGTCGGTTGTGCCTTGGCTCCCGACCGCCTAGATCAGGCCGGACAACGAGGTATTCCATGCAGAACCCCCAGAACAGCTCGCCGGTCTGGCACGGCACCACGATTTTGACCGTCCGCAAGGGCGGCAAGGTCGTGGTCGGCGGCGACGGTCAGGTCTCGATCGGCCAGACCGTGATCAAGTCCAACGCCAAAAAGGTCCGCAAGCTCGGCAAGGGCGACGTCATCGGCGGCTTTGCCGGCGCCACGGCCGACGCTTTCACGCTGTTTGAGCGTTTGGAAGCCAAACTCGAGCAATATCCGGGGCAATTGACCCGGGCCGCGGTCGAGCTTGCCAAGGACTGGCGCACCGACCGCTATTTGCGGCGGCTGGAGGCCATGATGATCGTGGCCGACAAGGATGTCTCCTTGGTCCTGACCGGCACCGGCGACGTGCTGGAGCCCGAGGCCGGGGTGATGGCGATCGGCTCCGGCGGCAATTACGCGCTGGCGGCCGCCCGGGCCCAGCTCGACACCGACAAGGACGCCGAGGCCATCGTCCGCCGCTCGCTCGACATCGCCGCCGACATTTGCGTCTACACCAACCGCAACGTGACCATCGAGAGCCTGGCGAGCGGCTAAGGCTAGTCTGTGACCCAACAGCGGAGCTCAGGACCGGCTGTAACCTCTCCCGCTTGCGGGAGAGGTCGCGCCGAAGGCGCGGGTGAGGGCTCTTTCCACACGGGGACTGTCCCATTGCGGAAGCACCCTCTCCCCAACCCTCTCCCGCAAGCGGGAGAGGGAGCGCAGCACCGCCGTGGTAAGTAGATGAGCGTCATTTACACCTTCCACCCGATGACGACGGCCGACCTGCCGCTGGTTCGGCGGTGGCTTGGCGAGGCGCATGTGCGGGAATGGTGGGGCGATCCGGATGAGCAGTTTGCGCTCGTGCGCGGCGATCTCGACGAGCCGGCGATGGACCAGTTCATCGTGTTGGCCGGAATGCGGCCATTCGGCTATCTTCAATGCTACAGGCTGACCGCCTGGAATACGGGATTCGGGTCGCAACCGGAGGGCACGCGTGGCATCGACCAGTTCATCGGCGAGAGCGACATGATCGCGCGCGGCCACGGTTCGGTATTCATCCGCCAGTTCGCCGATGCGCAACTGCAGCAGGGCCTGCCGCGCATCGTCACCGATCCTGATGCGCTCAACCTGCGTGCCGTGCGCGCTTACGAGAAGGCGGGCTTCGTCCGCGATCGCATGGTCGAGACGCCCGACGGCCCGGCGCTCCTGATGGTGCGCGGGCCATGACGCTGGCAACCACGCGCGAGGGCAAGGCCGCATTTCCGCCGCTCGCCTGGCTCGGCATCGCGCTGCTGCTGCTGGCGCTGCAAGCCTCGATCCTGTTCGCCATGGGGCGGGTGCCGATCTGCGCCTGCGGCTACGTTAAGCTCTGGCATGGCGTGGTGAACTCTTCGGAGAACTCCCAGCACATCGCCGACTGGTACAGTTTCTCGCACGTGCTGCACGGCTTCCTGTTCTACGGATTGACCTGGATCCTGTTCGCGCGGCTGCCGCTGCTGCGTCTTTCCTGGCCGGTACGGCTGATCATGGCCATGCTGATCGAAGGTGCCTGGGAGATCGTCGAGAATTCCCCGTTCATCATCGAGCGCTACCGCGCCGGGACCATCTCGCTGGACTATTACGGCGACAGCATCGTCAATTCGATCTCGGATACGACGTTCATGGTGCTGGGGTTTCTCGCCGCGCGCCTGCTGCCTGTCCCGGCGACCGTCGCGATCGGGCTCGCCTTCGAAGTCATGATGGCGCTCCATATTCGTGACAATCTGACGCTGAACATTCTGATGCTGATCCATCCGCTCGACGTCGTGAAACTTTGGCAATCCGGACCGCCGATCATCTGACGGCCAAAAAAGCGGCTTGTCCCGGCCCGCCTCTCACCCTAGCTAAGATCCCATGACAGACTTCTCTCCCCGCGAAATCGTTTCCGAACTCGATCGTTTCATCGTCGGCCAGGCCGAAGCCAAGCGCGCGGTCTCGATCGCGTTGCGCAACCGCTGGCGCCGGCAGCAGCTCGAAGGTTCCCTGCGCGAGGAGGTGCTACCGAAGAACATCCTGATGATCGGTCCGACCGGCGTCGGCAAGACCGAGATCGCGCGGCGGCTCGCCAAGCTTGCCAATGCGCCGTTCCTGAAGGTCGAGGCGACCAAATTCACCGAGGTCGGCTATGTCGGCCGCGACGTCGAGCAGATCGTGCGCGACCTCGTCGAGGTCGCGATCGCCCAGGTGCGCGAACGCAAGCGCAAGGATGTGCAGGCGCGCGCCCAGCTCGCCGCCGAAGAGCGCGTGCTCGACGCGCTGGTCGGGGCCAATGCCAGCGCGGCGACGCGGGAATCCTTTCGCAAGAAGCTGCGCGCCGGCGAAATGAACGACAAGGAAATCGAGATCGAGACGCAATCCTCCGGCAGCGGTTTTCCGATGTTCGAGATTCCCGGCATGCCGGGCGCGCAGATGGGCGCGGTCTCGATCGGCGATATCTTCGGCAAGCTCGGGGGCCGCAGCAAGACGCGGCGGCTGACGGTAGAAAGCTCGCACGAAATCCTCGTCAACGAGGAATCCGACAAGCTGCTGGACAACGACCAGTTGACCCAAGAGGCGATCGGCGCGGTCGAGAACAACGGCATCGTGTTTCTGGACGAGATCGACAAGATCTGCGCGCGCGACGGCCGCGTCGGCGGCGACGTCTCGCGCGAAGGCGTGCAGCGCGACCTGTTGCCGCTGATCGAGGGCACCACGGTCTCGACCAAGCACGGCGCGGTGAAGACCGACCACATCCTGTTCATTGCCTCCGGCGCCTTCCACGTCGCCAAGCCGTCCGACCTGTTGCCGGAATTGCAGGGACGGCTACCGATTCGCGTCGAGTTGCAGGCGCTGACCCGCGACGACCTGCGGCGTATCCTGACCGAGCCCGAGGCCTCGCTGATCAAGCAATATGTCGCCTTGATGCAGACGGAAGGCGTGACGCTCGATGTCACCGACAGCGCCATCGATGCGCTGGCCGACGTCGCGGTAGCCGTGAATTCGACCGTCGAGAACATCGGCGCGCGGCGGCTCCAGACGGTGATGGAGCGGGTGCTGGACGAAATCTCCTTCAGCGCACCCGACCGCAACGGCGAGACCATCCGGATCGATGCCGACTACGTGCAGAAGCACGTCGGCGACCTCGCCAAGAACGCCGATCTGAGCCGGTTTATTTTGTAATCCGCTAGGCCCGCGCTATTCATTCCGGCGTCGTCCCGGCCTAGTGCGCAATTGCGCACGGGGGGCCAGGACCCATACTCACCGGCGGTCCTTGTTGGAAATGATAGCGGCCCCAGCGTTGGCTCAAACGAAATCCTGTGGTTATGAGTCCCGGATCGGCGCTCGCTTCGGACAACGCTGCGCGTTGCCGGATCGCTTGTCCGGGACGACAGCGGAGTTTTGCGCGCCGAAGGTGCCACGTGCGCGCTAGCATCCTGCAAAATCCCTGGCGGATCCTGCTCGCGATCAACGCCGCTGTTATCATCGGCGTCTTCGTCCACAAGATTCAGCTGCCGCCCTACGTCCCCTATATCCATCTCCTCGTCGACTATCATTTCGGCTTCATCAAGCGCGCGCTGATCGGAGCGATCGTCGCGCTGTTCACCGCGAAGGTGCCGGTGTGGCTGGTGTTCGGGCTCGGCGGCGTGACATGGCTGGCCACGCTCGCTTTGTTCGCCAAACTATTCCAGAACACGTTCGGCTTCGCTGCCAAGACGTTGCCGCTGTTTACCTTCATCGCGGGCTCGCCGTTCTTCCTGAAGAACTTCATGCACACGCTCGGCCATTTCGACATCCATGGCTGCGCGCTGGCGATCATCCTGCTGTTGATGCCGGCGGGCTCCCTCCTGTTCGTGGCGGCGGCCGCGACGTTCTCGATCGTCCTGATCCTGATCCACCACATTCATCTGCTGATGTATGTGCCCACGATCATCACCATCGTCGTGATCAGGCATTACCTCGCGCACGGCTGCAATCGCACCAACGTCGCGTTCGGCGTTGTCGCACTTCTTCTTGTCTCCGCGCTGTTCTTCGCGGCGCAGTTTGTGGGGACGATGCCGATCCCGGAAGCGGATTTCGTGGCGCATCTGAAGACGCGGATGGCCGATCCGTCGCGCACCGACCTGCTGCAATTCAGCTACATCTGGTACCAGCCGCTGGCGAAGGAGATTGCCGACACCTGGGGCCGCCTGCCGCACAACATCCTCGGCGTGCCCGTATTCGCGCTGCTGATCTGGCTGCATACGCCGCTGTGGCGCTATTTTGCTAACCTCATCGGCGCGCTTGCCAGCGACATGCATCGCCGCCTGGTGATCGCGGCGCTGGTCGGCGTCAGCCTCGCCTATCTCGTGATGTTCGCGATGGTATTCGACTATTCGCGCTGGATCTCGAACTGGGCGGTCTGCATGTTCCTGATCCTGCATGCCGTGAAGATGCTGCCGGCCGCGCGGATGGTGCCGCCGATTCCGGCGGACGATCGCAAGACAAACATCTCCGGTTTGATCATCACGCTGATCCCGCGCGTCGGAATCATCCGGCCGTTCTAGAGTCTCGCAAGGACACACCTAGCTGCGGCGGCGGCAGTGCGCTCCCTCTCCCGCTTGCGGGAGAGGGGTGGGGAGAGGGTGTCTCCGCAGAGAGATTCCCAGTGAGGAAACAGCCCTCACCCGGCGCTTCGCGCCGACCTCTCCCGCACGCGGGAGAGGTTAAGGAGCCTGCGGACCGATCGAGCTCATTAAAATCTCGCCCGCCTGATTCGCACATAAAGCGCGCCCTCACCGCCATGGCCGAGACCCGCCTCCTCGAAGCCGACCACGAAGGCGCGGAATTCCGGCAGGCTCAGCCATTCCGGCACCTGGCGGCGCAGCACGCCGCTTTCGCCGCCGCTCCGTCCCTTGCCGGTGATGACGAGCACGAAGGTCAGGCCGTCATGGTGGGCGCGCTGGAGGAAGCCGGACAATGCGCGATGGGCGCGCGTCTGGGTCATGCCGTGCAGATCCAGCCGCGCCTCGATCTCGCTGCGGCCGCGCGACAGTTTTGTCCGCTCGCGCTTGCCGAGCGGCGCCAGCGGCGGCACCGACGGTCTCGCGATACGCGGTGCCGCCGCCGCAGCAACCGGCCTTGCCGGCGGCGCGGGCTTGCCGCCCGGCACTGGAGGTAAGGGTTCGGCGCGCGGCGCGGCGTGCAGTTTCGCCGCCCGGGTCTTCCTGAGCGGCTTGACCTGCTTGGCGACGAGGTCCCACAGCTCGCGGTCTTCCTGGCTCAGCGCGCGGCGGCGCGGCGAGGGACGAGTATCGAGCACGGGCGGGCGCGACGATCGCTTCATTGCTGATGGAGGCGATTTTTCGCGGGCCGGCGCGGTTCGCGGACTGGCTCGATCACAGGGCGCGGTGCCGGCAGCGGGACCGGGCCCGCAATGGCGACCGTCTCGCTCTTGCCTTGCGTCGTGGCTGCAGCGGGCGTGGCCGGCTTGGTCGGATCCTTCGCGGGATCGGTCTGCGGAAACAGCTTTGCGATCCTCTCCGACGGCCGCGGATCCGGCACTGGCAGCCTCGCGCCGCGGGCGAGGGGATCGACACCCTTCGGCACCAGCATCACGAAGTGCATGGCGTGACGCAGCCGGCCCGAGACGCGGCCGGCTTCCTGGCCTGCGCCAAAATAAAGATCGGCGCGCGCAGGTCCAATGATGGCCGAGCCGGTGTCCTGCGCGATCATCAGGCGATGGAATGGCGTCTTGGCGCGTTCGGAATCGATCGGCAGCTCGCCTTCGATGAAGAACGGCGTGCCATAGACGTGGAGCGATTTGTCAACGGCGATCGAGCGGCCGGCCGTCAGCGGAATGCCTTGCGCGCCGACGGCCTCGTCCTTGTCGGACAAATTGACTTCGCGGAAGAAGATGTAGGAGCGGTTCTGGCGGCGCAGCTCCTTGGCGCCATCGGGATTCTGCGCCATCCACTCCCTGATCTTTTGCATCGACATCTCCTCCTTCGGGATGATGCCGCGCTCGATCAGCACGCGCCCCACGGCGGTGTAGGGATAGCCGTTATAGGCGTCATAGTTGAGCCGGACCGTGGTGCCGTCGTCGAACTTGATTCGGGCCGAGCCCTGGATCTGCGCGAACAGAAGATCGGTCGGGTCCTTCAGCCAGGCGATCTCCAGTCCGCGGCCGGCAATCTTGCCGTCCTCGATCTCGCCGCGATCGTAGTAAGGCACTAGCTTGCGGCGGCCGATCTTGCGGTAGACCGGGCCCTTGTTGGGCAGGCTGACCGAGTCCTGCTTGTAGCCACGCACGAACAAGTTGGAGGGCCGGCGATAGACGGGAACGTTGTAGACATCGGTCTGCGTGCGCGAACCGTCAAGCACCGGCTCGTAGTAACCGGTCACGAACCCATCGGGCTCGCCGAGCCGCGAGATCCGCAGCGGCGCGAAATTCTCCTCGAAAAAGGCCTTCGCCCTGGCGTCGTCGGTGAGTTCGAGCGATTTGACGATACGGCAGGGCTCACTCAGCGAGGCGCCCAAAGCCTTGTACTCGATCTTGGTTTCGACCTTGGATTCAGCTGCGGCCACCTGCGCATTGATCGAACGGCAGCTGGCGCGGAAAGTCTTGTAGGCGGCGAGATGATCGTCGTCGCTCCAGCCCTTCACGTCGGCCCAGGTCAGCGGCAAATATTGCGTGCCGGGAATTTCGAACGGCAGGGGGAGCTGCGGATAGGGCAAGGCCCGCGCGGGAACGGCAGGCAATTCGGGATGATGATGGTGGCTGCGATAGTGGCGCCGCGCCGCCTCGGCGCCGAGCGAAAACGACGATAGCGCGACGACAGCGGCGCACAGCGCCGCCGCGCTCGTCTTCAAGAAAGCTTTAATTCGCGCTTCCGGTGCCAACCAGCTTCCAGTTCGGATCGCGAGAGGTGATGTCGCGGGCGAAAGTCCAGATGTCGGTGATGTCGGCGACCGTGTCGGCGCTGCCGTCGACGATGTTGCCGGCCTTGTCGCGGGTGGCCGAGATCATCTGCGAGACGAAGCGCACGGTGAGCTGTCCGGTGCGGTCGCGCAGCTCGGCGCCGACGAGCTCGGCCTTGTCGATCGAGACGAAGCGCGTCTCGGTCTTCCGCTCGTTCTTCTCGCGCTCCTTGATCGCCGCATCGAAGCTTTCATAGACCTCCGACGACAGGAGATCGCGCAGCGCCCGCCGGTCGCCATTGGCGAAGGCCAGCACGATCATCTCGTAGGCGCCGCGGGCGCCGGACAGGAAGTGCCGCGGATCGAAGGTGGAATCCTTCTCGACGATGGCGTCAAGGCCCTGCGCCAGCGCGGTGCCCGGCTCGGTCAAATCCTTCCAGCGATCGGAGGGCGGGGCCGGTTCAGTCGTCGGCGCCAGCGGGGCCTGGTCGATCACCTTGCCCGGCATGGTCACGACGTTCTTGTCCTGGGCGCCCAGCGCATTGCGGGCGGTGCGGTCGAACGGCGGCCGCTCATTGCCGGTCCGCTGCCCCAGCACACTACGCAGCCGCAGGAAGATAAAGACCGCCAGCGCTAGGAAGATGATGGTGTAGATGTCCACGTCGTATTCGCTTTCTGGTCTTTTTCAGGAGGTCACTGCCGGGAAAATCAATCCGGCCAGTAGACCGTTCCACGCGGGAACGGCAAGTCTACGTCACCATTTTGGCTCCGCGCGTTACGTCCGCCGGATGTAGGCACGAAATCTTGCCCGGCCAATGGCGCCTTTTGGCACAGAGGCGAGTGTAGCGCGTTTTATGCTTAAGGGGAAACCCGATCCTGTCCGGAAATCGCGCATCTTCAATCGTTTACGGCGCCCTTCGGCCAGGAAGCCGGCTCGAACGTCACAGTTGTGGCGACGAGCCGGCGATCCCCTCCCGGATCGTTCGTCCTTGTGGAACGAGGCGGCCCTATGTTAGCCAACCGCCGCGAAATTCAGCCCCAATCGGGTAAGGAGAGACTTTCATGACCAACGGTAACGGCACCCCTCCCGAGGCGGCCCAGGCTCCCCAGCTCAACGTGCTGGCCCAGTATACCAAGGACCTCTCGTTCGAAAACCCGAACGCGCCGAGCTCGCTTCAGTCCCAGGGCCAGCCGCCCCAGATCAACATCCAGATCAACGTCAGCGCCAATAACCTCAGCGAACAGGAGTTCGAGGTGACGCTGTCGGTCGAAGGCAAGGCCGAAACCGCGGGCAAGGTGATGTTCTCGTTCGAGCTCGCCTATGCCGGCGTGTTCCGGATCTCCAACGTGCCGAAGGAGAATCTGCATCCGCTGGTCATGATCGAATGCCCGCGGCTGTTGTTCCCCTTCGCGCGCGAGATCATCGCGACCGCAGTCCGCGACGGCGGGTTCCCGCCCCTGATGCTGGACCCGGTCGATTTCGTCGGTCTCTATCGCCAGAACATGGAGCGGCAAATGGCCGCTCAGCCGAGCGGTCAGGCCTAACCGGCCGGATTAACCGCCAGAGCCGGCAGGAACTCGTTCCAGATCGCCTTGTCGCCGAGCGTGGCGATGAAGGCCCGGTGGGCCTCGCGCTCGGCGTCCGAAATCCGCGGCGCAAGCGGCACGGCCCGCTGTCGCCGCGTGACTTCTCCGGTCGCGTTGACGCGAATCTCTTCGCTGTCCGAGGCCAGGATCAGTTGCGACTGCCGCGCCCCGATCAGATCGATATAGACTTCAGCCAGCAACTCGGCGTCGAGCAGCGCGCCATGCTTGGTGCGGTGCGAATTGTCGATCGCATAGCGCGAGCAGAGATCGTCGAGCCGGTTCGAGACGCCGGGATGCTTGCGCCGCGCCAGCAACAGCGTATCGACCAGCCGATCGCGTGGGATAGCTGCCTTCTTGATGCGGTCGAGCTCGACATTGATGAAGCTGATATCGAACGAGGCGTTGTGGATCACCAGAGGCGCATCGCCGATGAACGCGATGAATTCGTCGACGACCTCGTGAAACAGCGGCTTCGTCGCCAGAAATTCGCTCGACAGCCCGTGCACCGCAAAGGCTTCCGCCGGCATATCCCTTTCCGGATTGATGTAGACGTGAAACGTCTGTCCGGTCGGCATGCGGTTGAAAATCTCGACGCAGCCGATCTCGACCAGGCGATCGCCGCGCAGCGGATCGAGGCCGGTGGTTTCGGTGTCGAGAACGATTTCGCGCATGTTTTGACAAGCCGTGTGAGGCGGCGAATCAGGCTCGCCGCTGCGGCATCTTAACGACCTCGGCCAGGATGTCCCTGATTTGCGCGCGCACTGGTTCAAGTCCGTGTGACGTATCCACTACGAAATCGGCGCGTTTGCGCTTCTCGGCGTCGGGCGTCTGCTTGGCAATGATGGCGTCGAGTTTCACCTCGTCCATTGTGCCTCGCGCCAGCACGCGCTCGCGCTGGAGTTCCGGCGAGGTCGACACCACGACCACCGCATCGACGCGCTTCTCACCGCCGGTTTCGAACAGCAGCGGGATATCGAGAACCACGACCGGCGCCTTGGCCGCTTCTGCGTCGGCAAAGAACTTTTGCCGCGATGCGCCGAGCATGGGGTGGACGATCTGCTCCAGCTGCTTGATGGCGGCGGAATCGTGCACGACGCGCGCGGACAGTTTTTGCCGATCGACCTTGCCGTTGGCGGTGGTGCCGGGGAAGGCGGCCTCGATCGCCGGCGCCGCCTCGCCCTCATAGAGTTGATGGACGGCGGCATCGGCGTCGTAGACGGGAACGCCCGCCTCCGCGAACAATTTCGCGGTGGTGGATTTGCCCATTCCGATCGAGCCGGTCAGTCCCAGGATCCGCATCAGCGCACAGCCATCCCTGCCGTTCACACTGCAACTAACCGTTCGTGCCGCAGGAACGCAAGCAGCGGCAGCAACGGCAGGCCGAGAATGGTGAAGTGATCGCCCTCGATTCGCTCGAACAAATGGATTCCCAGGCTCTCGAGCTGATAGGCGCCGACGCTTGTCGTCACGGCGTCACCGGCAGCATCGAGATAGGCCTCCAGCTCGGCTTCGGACATCTGCCGCATGGTCATGCGAGCCACCGAGACATCCTCAAAAACAACTTTGCCGTCGCGTGCCACGGCCACGGCCGAATTCAACGCGTGGCTCTTGCCGGCAAGCTCGCGCAATTGCATCATGGCCTGAGCGCGGCCAGCAGGCTTGTTGAAAAGACGATTCCCGAGAGCCAGGGTCTGGTCGGCGCCGATCACGTAGCTTTCCGGATGATGCGCCGATACGGCCTTGGCCTTTTCACAGGCCAACAGCAAAGCTATCTCGCGCGGGCTTGAAAGCTTGGAGGCCGCCTGAATTTCGCGTTCGTCAATGTCAGCCGTAATCGCCTTGAACTCCAGCCCGGCATTGGCCAGCAGCAATTTGCGCGCTCCGCTTTGCGAGGCCAGGATCAATGGAGATTTGCCGCGCCAGAGAGCCATCGCGAAAACTTATTCCGAGGGTCGGTTGCGCTGGCGATCACTGTAAAGCTTCATGATCGCCGCGGCGGTTTCCTCGATCGACCGTCGCGTGACGTCAAGCAGCGGCCAATCGTGCTTGGCGCTCAGCTTGCGCGCGAACGCGACCTCTTCGGCCACCGCCTGCCGGTCGGTATAAGTGTCGCTGCTGGAATCGGCGCCCATGGAGAGCAAGCGGTTCTGCCGCACCTGGATCAGGCGCTCCGGCGTCGCGTGCAGGCTCACCACCAGCGGCCGGATCAGCGTTTCCAATTGCGCCGGCACGGGAATGCCCGGCACCAGCGGCACGTTGGCGGTGCGGATGCCGCGATTGGCGAGATAAATCGACGTCGGCGTCTTCGAGGTCCGGGAGACACCGACGAGCACGACGTCGGCGTCCTCGAGCCCTTCGACATGCTGGCCGTCGTCATGGATCATGGTGTAGTTCAGCGCGTCGATGCGCTTGAAATATTCGGCGTTGAGGACGTGCTGGGCGCCGACCCGGCCGGTCGTCGCTGCGCCGAGATAAGCCTCGAACAACTGCATCACCGGCCCGATGATCGACAAGCTCGGAACGTTGATGTTCTTGCACTTGTCCTCGAGCCGCGAAACCAGATCCTTCTCCAGCAGCGTGAACAGCACGATGCCGGGCGCCTCCTCGATCTCGTCGAGCACGCGATCGAGCTGCTTCTGGCTCCGCACCAGCGGATAGACATGCTCGACGGGCGTTACATTGGCGTATTGCGCGGCGACCGCACGCGCGACGGTGATCAGCGTCTCGCCGGTGGAGTCGGAGACCAGGTGCAGATGGAAATAATTGTTCGATGTCGGCACAAAAACTCTTTGTATGGAGGCGGGGCGGTTTGTGGATTTCTGTGGACCTTAACCCCTCGGAAAGGGTTGCGCGACACCACGGGCGGGATAACCGCCAATTTTGTTCACACCCCTGCCCGTCGGAACAAGTTCAGCGTCCGCGCAACGCAGAATCTGAATTGCGCGGACAACCCCGTTGATAGGCTGCCGACAGCCGTGCGCAAGCCCTTGAGGCTGGACGACTTATCCGGTCACGCCGGACCTTCGCGGGACATGTTGATGGATGTGAACAAACGCACGTGAAGTGGCGGACGGAATTGTGTGAGTCCAATTCACGGTCACTCAGACTCAAACCTTAAGATTCTAAAAGTTTTAGGTTTAGAAGAGCCGAGCGCGAGGATATGTGTGTGCGCCCGCATCTATGAATGAATTCTTACTGACGACGGTCTATCCACGATTGCTGAGCCAGAGCATTTTCGAGCGAAGTGGATCCCGCTTCGCGGCAAGAAAACGCGTCAAAACACGAAGTGGGGTTTTTTCGGCATGTACGAATGGATCAAAGCGCTGCACGTGATCGCCGTCATCTCCTGGATGGCGGGCATGCTCTACCTGCCGCGGCTGTTCGTCTATCACTGCGAGGCGGAGGTCGGCTCGAAGCAATCGGAAACCTTCAAGGTCATGGAACGCCGGTTGCTCAGGGCGATCATCAACCCAGCGATGATCGTCACCTGGCTCGCCGGGCTCTACCTCGCCTGGTCCGGCCATTGGTTCGCCTCACCCTGGTTGCACGTAAAACTGGCACTGGTCCTGGCGATGTCGGCGGTCCACGGCTTTTTTTCGCGCTGGCTGAAGGATTTCGCTGCCGACCGGCGCCCGCGGAGTCAGAAATTCTATCGAATTATCAACGAGGTGCCGACCGTCCTAATGATCTTGATCGTCATCATGGTGATCGTGAAGCCGTTCTAGGCAGCGTTCGCGATCGATCGCTCAGCGCTTCGGCTTGCGGAGTGAAGAGCGATTTTCTATATTGGCGATATCCCACCCAACGCAGGCGGATGTGGTCGTGTCCGAGCTTTCCAGAGGCCGGACGCCGCATCGGGTTTGAAGCCTCACCGGCGCTCACCTTGCCAGACCTGCGGACCTTACCTTCTCGCGTCCGCATTTCAGAGCCTCCTCGCACCCCTCCCAAGGTTACCCCACAGGACCACCCCAATGCGGGAAATTAAACTCCAGGACCTCAAGTCGAAAACCCCGGCCGAGCTCGTCTCGTTCGCGGAAGAGAACGGGGTCGAGAATGCCAGCACCATGCGCAAGCAGGAGCTGCTGTTCGCTATCCTCAAGCAGCTCGCGCTCGCGGAAACCGACATTGTCGGCGAGGGCGTCGTCGAGGTGCTGTCCGACGGCTTCGGCTTCCTGCGCTCGCCGGACGCCAATTATCTGCCGGGCCCGGACGATATCTACGTTTCGCCCTCGCAGATTCGCCGCTTCGGCCTGCGCACCGGTGACACTCTCGAAGGCCATATCCGCAGCCCGAAAGAGGGCGAGCGCTATTTTGCGCTGCTGAAGGTCAACACGCTCAATTTCGAGGATCCGGAAAAGGCCAAGCACAAGGTCAATTTCGACAACCTCACGCCGCTGTTTCCGAATCAGCGTTTCCGCATGGAAATCGATGACCCGACGCGGAAAGACCTTTCCGCAAGGGTGATCGACATTGTCGCGCCGATCGGCAAGGGCCAGCGCGCCCTGATCGTCGCGCCGCCGCGCACCGGCAAGACGGTGCTGATGCAGAACATCGCGCACTCGATCGCGCACAATCATCCCGAGTGCTATTTGATCGTGCTCTTGATCGACGAGCGTCCGGAAGAAGTCACGGACATGCAGCGCTCGGTGAAGGGCGAGGTCGTCTCCTCGACCTTCGACGAGCCGGCGGTGCGCCACGTCCAGGTCGCCGAGATGGTGATCGAGAAGGCCAAGCGCCTGGTCGAGCATGGCCGCGACGTGGTCATCCTGCTCGATTCTATCACGCGCCTCGGCCGCGCCTACAACACCGTGGTGCCGTCATCCGGCAAGGTGCTGACCGGCGGCGTCGACGCCAACGCGTTGCAGCGGCCGAAGCGCTTCTTCGGTGCCGCCCGCAACATCGAGGAGGGTGGCTCGCTGACGATCATCGCGACCGCGCTGGTCGATACCGGTAGCCGCATGGACGAAGTCATCTTCGAAGAGTTCAAGGGCACCGGTAACTCGGAACTGATCCTGGACCGCAAGGTTTCGGACAAGCGCACCTTCCCGGCGATCGACATTTCGCGCTCCGGCACCCGCAAGGAGGAGCTCATCACCGATCCGGTGTTGCTGAAGAAGATGTACGTGCTCCGCCGCATCCTGAACCCGATGGGCACGATGGACGGAATCGACTTCCTGCTCGACAAGCTCCGCAGCACCAAGAGCAATTCCGAGTTCTTCGACTCGATGAACACCTGAGTGCGGTGCAGCATTGGACGGAAGGGCGCCTTCGGGCGCCCTTTTCATTGGTGTGCCGAGCATGTTCGACAGCTTGGAGGTGGAAGTCCTTTACCCAGCCTGATGGCGGCGAAGGGTTATCGAAGCGCAAGGGCGTCATCGCGAGATGGGGTTTGAAGGAAGCGTGGAGCAAACCTGCGGCCCGATGGACAAGAACCGGATAACGAGGCCTACCCAGCC